>CAIPFW010000102.1 GCA_903864455.1 uncultured Anaplasmataceae bacterium
GATCTCAAAAAATATAACAATCTTCGTTAATCCTAGTATTTTTTTATAGAAAAATATATGGTATAATCTCTCATTATCAAATAAAAATAAAATGAACAAAATTTGCAATGCAAAGAAAAATTTCGCTCCGTTGACGCCACATCTTGAGATTTATAAATGGCAGATAAACATGATCACATCGATTCTACATAGAATCAGTGGCGTCGCAATTTATACGATTCTGATATTGTTTTCATGGCTTTTTTGTTTCAACATTTTATGGCCAGAATGCCCTATGCTCTCGACAATCAATGATATTCTTCATTCTCCATTTGGCAAATTTGGTTTGACTTTTTGCAGCTTTTTTCTCTATTATCATATTTTAAATGGGTTGCGTCATCTAGTATGGGATTATGGCCGCGGTTTTGAAGTTCCAACGATACAATTTACAGGGTTATTGATTCTGATTTTTTCAATCGCTTTGACTGCGATGACAAGCTTTATTCTATTCTTTTAAGGTAATTTATGTCTCATTCTGCTAGCTCTCACTGGATTTTACAACGATTATCCGCTGTGGCTTTGATACCACTTTCTCTTTTTTCAACATACAAAATATTGAATTTATTCAATGGCGGTGAATCATTTTTAAGTTTATTTCACTCGCCTTTTTCACTCTTTTGCATTATATTGTTCGTTTTTTTTGGTCTTTATCATGCGTCCATGGGTCTAGAAGTGATTGCTGAAGACTATATTCCGAACAATTGCTCTCAAAAAACTATCGTTGGAATGCTCAAATTCGTCAATATTGTTACTTTTGCTTTTTTAATTTTTGCTATCGTTGTTGGCTTCAATAAATTGAATGTTGAAAATGATGATGCGATACAATCTCAGAATTCAGAACAAAATTCAACAAATCAAATCGAAGAAAAAAATTAAAAATTAATTAATGATGCAATTAAAAATATATAATACTCTCACTGAAAAAAAAGAAATTTTTCAACCAATAGATGAATCTAATATCAAGATGTATGTTTGCGGTCCAACAGTGTACGCTCGCGCACATCTTGGAAACGCAAGGTCTGTTGTGGTTTATGATGTTTTATATCGAATTTTACAGAAAATTTTTCCTAAAGTGACGTATCTTCGCAATATCACCGATGTTGATGACAAAATCATTAAAGCCGCTCAGAACGAAAACACAACAACGACTCAAATCGCCACAAGATATGCGAATTTTTTTCATGAAGACATGGAATATTTGAATTGCTTGAGCCCAAGTTTTGAACCAAAGGCAACGAATTATATCAACGACATGATTGATTTAATTAAAAAATTAATAGAAAAAAAAAAAGCATATATCAAAAACGACAGCGTTTATTTTGATGTGAGCGAATTTGCGGAATATGGTAAACTTTCAAAAAGAAATGTAAAAGAGCAAATCAACTCCGTTCGCATAGCAAAAAATGATGAAAAAGAGGATGCGGAAGATTTTGTTTTGTGGAAAGTTGAGAAAAACGAAACCGATGCAATTTTCGAAAGCCCTTGGGGTCGTGGCCGTCCGGGTTGGCATATTGAATGCTCAGCTATGATTTTTGCGAACTTTGGCGATACTTTTGACATTCATGGCGGCGGAAGTGACCTCAAATTCCCACATCATGAAAATGAAATCGCCCAAGTTTGTGGCGCTTATCCCGATGCACATTATGCAAAATATTGGGTTCATAATGGTTTTTTGACGGTCGAGGGTCAAAAAATGAGTAAATCTCTTCAAAATTTCATCACCGTTAGCGACATTCGAGAAAAAAATCTTGATGGAGAGATTGTGCGGTATGCGATGTTGCGAACTCACTACACCCAGCCATTTGATTGGAGCGAAGATAGCATTCTGAACGCAAAAAGGGATTTGAAAAAATTATGCGATACATTGATTCTTTTTCCCGAACTTCAGAATGATGAAAATTTAAACGATTTGAATTTATATGATAAATTTTTTGAAAATCTTCTCGATGATATGAATACTTCATCCGCACTGATGTCCTTGCAGACTTTGGCAAATCAAATTCACATTGAAAATGACAAAAAAATTCAATATGAACTTGCATCAAAAATTTATAATAGTTTAAAATTTATTGGAATTGATTTATTCGCTTTAATTAAAAAATATCTTTCAGCAATCGATGAAAATTTAATCAGCCAGCTTATTGAAGAGCGTAAAATTGCAAAAAATAAAAAAGATTTCAAAAAAGCTGATGAAATAAGGAATAAATTAATAGATTTAGGAATAGAAATTAAAGATTTAAAGGATGGAAGCGTTTCTTGGTTCCAAACTATTCGTTTTTCATAAATTATGATTGAGTAATCAAGCTCAACTCTTGATTACTTATGAATTTTTTAAATCGAAAATTAGAAAAAGATAAACTCAACGAGTTTGTAATTTGCAACTTTAATTCTTCAAAAGAGAGATTTACAATTGATGGTCTGATTATCATGATGTAACAAAGATTTTTATGAATCATTAAATCATCAGAGTTAAATACAACTCTCAATCTTCTTTTAATTTTATTTCTCTCAACAGCATTTCCTACTTTTCGATTTATTACAAATCCAACAAAAAAACTCTCATTCATTAAATCTTTCTCAATCAAAGGTTTAATTTTTAATAAAAAATGCTCTGAATTATGAAAAACTAAATCTCCGTTTCGAGAAAAATATCTAGGCCTACTCGTTGCGATAAATTTATATGACACGAATTTGCATCAATCTAAGCGGACAAAACTCTTCTACCAGTTGCGCGTCTACGACACAAAACCTTACGACCATTTGGAGTAGACATTCTTGAGCGAAAACCATGTCTTCTTTTTCTAACTATTTTGCTCGGTTGAAATGTTCTTTTCATTTTTTAACTTAAAATTATATCGATTTAACATCATTATAATAAAATTTTATAATTTGTCAATATTGAAATCTTCTTTTTCGCGTATTAAAAACCCAAATTTACCATCAAAAATCGAACAAATCACACCATCATTAATTTTATCACCCTTTTGAAGATGAGCGCTTTTTTCTTTTAAAAAAAATTTCACCACTTCCTTTCTCAAAACCCCCGTTCTATATAAACGATTTGTGGGCTCCTGCCCCAAATAACAACCCTTCGTCAAACTGATTGCGTTGATTTCATGCATTTTGAAATAAATTGGAAAAGATTGGTCGATACTCATTTCATAACAACCCTCTGGCGTACTATTTTCCACTCGATGCAGATGGTATTTATTAACATCTTCATTAAATCCAATGATATCTTCTAACAAATAAACTCTTTTTCCAAGGTTTGCATTCCTAGGGTCATCAAAAATCAACCCACCTATAATCGAACTATCTATTGCTTCATTAAAATCTGCGTATACATTATATTTTGTTTCCTCGATTCGAATATTCAATCTCGCTTTGTATTTTTTTATATGAGAGTTGAGTTCATTTTTTATAACTTTTAAACAATCTATATATACGCATTCATCGTCAAAAAAGATAAACCCATCAAATAAAAATTTCCCAGATCCAGATAAAAACAATGCATATACTAAATTGCATTCATCACTTAAAAGATTATTGGATGTGATTTGTTGCAAAAACTTTAAAATATCATTTTTTGATTCGCCACAAATTTTTAAAACAGCCCTGTCTTTTAATTTTATTATCATAAATAAAATTAATTTGAATTATTTTCGACTATCTCATTTGAATTTTCTAATTTTTCCAACTCTTTGTCAAGAATTTTTTCCCAAAACTCAATACTCTGGGCTCCATTATATAACTTACCATTAATTAAAAATGCTGGAGCTGAATTAATTTTATAAGCGCTTTTGAACGCCTGACCGCTTTGAGCTAATAATAAATCTCTATTTTCTGTTGATTTTTCAGGATCCATACAAGTTTCGATTTTTTCTTTTTCAAGGCCAGCGATTTCAAAAATATTAACAAAATTTTTCAAAGCAGTTTCAGCCTTATTTTTGATGTCATCCAAGTTTTTTTGCGATTTATCTTCAAAATTCGCACCCTCAAAATTTTTATAAATCATTGCTTGATTGCTAAAAACAAGAGATCGCAATTTCAATTTTTCTTCGCCATCCTTGCCACACATCACCGCTAACGAGAGCCTAAATGACATTCCGTCGGTTGGGAATGCTCGACTGATATATAAAACTTTGCCTGTATCAACGTATTTTTTGCGTATAGAGTCGAAAATTTTATCATGAAACTCCTTGCAATGCGGACAAGTTAGCGAATCGTATTCAATCATCGCTACTTTCGCATCCTTGTTGCCAATGAAAATATCCTTCTCTTGTAGAGATGCGACATCTTTATCGAAAGCGTCTGTTACATTTTGCTCAATATTATTATTTATAACTTCTTCACCACCAGCACTTTGACCACTTATTTTTCGACCATCAGCATGATTTCCACTAGAATCATGGGAATGATTATGAGATGAGTTTTCTATTTCAGATTTACTCTTCAATTCTCTGTATAAGAAGAATGCCAAAACTATAAAAACTATAAATAATAATATTTTGAACGGCAATTTCATTGTAATTATATTTTATATAATAAATAATACAAAAAAATGGCTCGAGCCAGAATCGAACTGGCGACACTACGATTTTCAGTCGTATGCTCTACCAACTGAGCTACTTCGGCACACCGGGCGCAAAACCACGTGAACGAACAAAAAGCATACATGGAAAAGGGCA
>CAIPFW010000103.1 GCA_903864455.1 uncultured Anaplasmataceae bacterium
CTCTTTCCCTACACGACGCTCTTCCGATCTATTTTTATTAAAAATAAAATTTTAAATAATTAAAAACACTTGACTTTATTTATTGATTCCTTCATTATATTAAATGAATTAAATATTTGGTAAATTATGGATACAAATATAGACATTTTTTTACAACACTCAAGAGAGCGTCAAAATAAACTGCAAGAACTATCAGTGAGAGATCTAGATCTGGATAGTAAAATCGGTTTATATATAAATAGCATGTATATTATGGGTACGTTTAACTCCGATATATCATTCTTGGTCAGAAGATCAAAAAATCAAAAAATTCAAGATTTGAATCAAACATTAAAAACATTATTCGCACAAAAATACTGGGTTTCTGATGATCAAATAGAAACCATAATCCGCAATTCCGAAAAAGCAGAAATTAACAATTTGGATGAGATTGTAGAATCTTGTATCAATTTGAGCACAGAGTTTTGCAAGAGAAATTATCAAATGAAATTGGGATCTAGTCTTGATATTCTATTTAGCAACATAGAAACTTTAATCAAAAACTCTAAAACTAAAAAAATCACAAACTTAGGCGTTATATTTGAAGCTTATATAAATTTGATTCATGATCTTGGTATAAATATAGGTTTGAACGCTCATGATGAATCACATGATATTAAAGACTTTGTAAATTTATTACTTAAGAACTGCAATCACAAAGCCAGTGAAAAAGTTAAAATACTTGAACTCGCGATAAAATTCGCTAACGAGAAAAAACTTGGGATAATATCTGGTATTTTAAAATCCGCTCACGAATCTGAAACAACAAAGATACCAACTCCAATTGGCGAATGCATTCAACAAAACAAAATACAATTTTTTATTAACGCTGATACAGACTCACAAAAAGATGAGAATGGTCATTATGTTATTCGAATTGCGGATGTGGAAAAAGGTATCACAGAGTTATGGTCGAAGTCTTTAGGAGATAGTAGAGAGAAATATGCTAAAATAACTCAAAAATTTTATCAAAGTATCGGCGAATACATTGATGCAGTAGAAAACAAAAGCGATAAAGAGAGGGTATTTGACTATATGGCTGGTGATAAAGAAATGACACTTTACAAAGATTCAAAATATTATCAATCTTTTTTAGATACCATACAATATAAAAAAGAAATAGAGCTTGATATTGGAAATAATAAAAAAAATAAATGCATCGATGTAACAAAGTTAATGACGAGAATTTTGAAACATGCTATGAAGCAAGATGTGAGCGAAAATTTAAATTACGATGATGCGAACGCTATAAATGGTGTTATCGCTCTTCCACTTCACTAAGAATTCATTATTTATAATTCCAATTCCAGAGAATTTAACGATTTTTTTAATTGATGTGATTTGTTAAAATTATTTCAGAATTCTCTTAAAAATCACACAAATTAAAATGATTAAAAAATCTCTTTTCCTATGCCACGGATGCGGCTCTACAACAAATAAATGGGCAGGAAAGTGTCCAACTTGCAATGAATGGGGTGGATTAGAAGAAGTGAAAGACGAGCAAACGCAAGAATATTTGCGTGGTGGGTCAAGTAATTTATGCAAAGTTTTGGAAACTGAATCAATATCTGGCGATTTTGAGGAATACAAACGCCTCAAAACAGGAATCGATGAATTCGATAAAATGATTGGTGGTGGGCTCGTTCGTGGCTCCGTAATTTTAGTTGGTGGCGAACCAGGTATCGGAAAATCGACTTTATTACTACAATTATGCGATAAATTATCCAGAGAAAATTTAAATTGTTTATACATTTCTGGTGAAGAGTCAGCAACTCAAATCAAAATTCGAGCACAAAGATTGGGTGTCAATTCAAATATAAAACTCATATCGTCTACATCTCTCGAATCTATTTGTGCAACGATATTATCGTTAAAAAATCTAGATTTCGTTATTATTGACTCGATACAGACCATGAATTCAGACAAAATCGGAGCATCCATGGGGTCAGTTTCACAAGTTCGTTTATGCACTCATGAGTTGGTAAACCTAGCAAAAACTCATAATATTACGATTATTTTGGTCGGTCACATTACAAAAGATGGTTCAATTGCTGGGCCAAAATTTCTCGAGCATATGGTTGACACCGTACTATATTTTGAGGGTGAAAATAATTATCGTTTGTTGCGTTCTATCAAAAATCGTTATGGAGCTACGAATGAAATCGCACTTTTCGAAATGGTTGATTCTGGTTTGCGAGAGGTTTCGAACCCTTCGCTTTTTTTTATAAAAAGTATCGACAAAAATATCTCTGGATCTGTGATTTTCATTGGAGTTGAGGGGACGAGGCCTTTTCTGACAGAAATTCAGGCACTCATCGTTCAATCATACATGCCAATGCCAAGAAGAGCTGTTGTTGGTTGGGATTCAAATCGTTTGGCGATGATTTTAGCAGTTTTATCTTCACGTTGCGATATGGGTTTTGGCGACAAGGAAGTTTATCTAAATGTTGTTGGTGGATTAAAACTTCAAGATCCTTCAGCAGATTTAGCTGTTGCAGCGGCATTAGTTTCGATATATTTCAGAAAAGTTTTTGATGAAAAAACAGTTTTTTGTGGTGAAATTGGATTATCTGGAGAAATTCGAGTTGTATCAAATCTTGATTTAAGAATTAAAGAAGTGGAAAAACTCGGCTTTACAACCATTATCACTCCCGATCAAGAGATTTCAAATATTAATCTGAATGGAGAAAAAAATGGATTAAAAATTATAAAAATAAAATATTTACAGGATTTGATGAAATTACTCAACTAATTATCTTTTTTTAATCTTTTAAGTTTATAATTCAATTAATTCAATTCGAAATTCATATGCTAAACAAAAGCATACAAGGATCTAAGGCAAAATTAAGCGCATTTCTGAACGATTTTTTAAAAAGCAAACAAGAAAAATTTATTTTTAAAAATAAAGTTAAGAATAAAGTCACAAAAAAATCAGAAGATGTTCAATATAAGAATGAAAAAGAAAAATTTTATGCACTTAAAAAACGAAGAGAGGATAATAAAAATAGTAAGTCCTTAATATATACTTCAATTACCTGTTTCATACTTTCACCAATTATACTTGTAGCCGTTGTAATTTTAGCATTATTCGATTTTAGTTATTCAGGAGGCAACCCAGCAGAACTTTTGAACAAATGGGTTCTATTGGCTCTTGCGTCTTTTTGTTTAATCGCTGCTATCGTACTTTCTATTATTCATGTGGTAGATTACAGCGCAGATAAAACACCAAACGACAAAACATTTAAAAATTTAGAAGAAACTGTGAAAAAAATTGAAAAAATAGAATATATAAACAAA
>CAIPFW010000104.1 GCA_903864455.1 uncultured Anaplasmataceae bacterium
AAAATGAAAAGCAATTTTTAAAACTTTTTACAATATTGATGAATGAATATAAATTTCATGCTGCGGCAAACGAAATTTTTAAATTTTCTAGCAATATCAATCAATTTATAGATCAGTATAAACCATGGGCATTGTTTAAAAATAATGAACTTGATTTGTTAAATGATGTATTGTATTTAGCTATCGAAGGAATAAAAACAATTTTAATATGTTTAAAGCCATTCATTCCACAAAAAATCAATGAAATTATGAAAACTTTGGATTTTAATATGAGTTTTTCAAAAATTGATGAAAAGAATGAAACATTCTATATCAAAGAAAAGGTGAATTGTTTTAATAGGGTTTTGTCTTAATAAATCCATTGCGTTTGCTTTATATTTAAAACTCAACGAGTGTATGAAAATAAATTGTATTTTAATGCACTATAGTAAACTACCCACCCGCTAAAGAGGAAAAATCTTTAGATTTCGGCTGTGCTTTTAATCAGCAAGGGTGCTGACTAAAACTTTTTAATAAAAAATTTACTTTTATATCTTAATATATCAAAGTTAATAAATTTTTTTTAAGGTTTTGCATGCAAAATAACGAAATACAGAATAGCAAAATAACAAATAAATTAGAACAAAATCTAAAATAGAGGCGCTGCAATGGGTTTATTTTTATTTATTGACATGCTTAATATTTTTATTTAAAATTAACAAAAAATAATTTTTTTATATAGAGGTAAAAATGATAATACATAAAAAACCGAAGAGCACAAATTTTTCTAAAAATTTGGTTGCAACGCTGGAAGAAACCGCATTTTATCACACGCGCGGGGCTGCAGAACTCCTACATCCTATAACGCCATTTGTGGCTGCAATTGAAGTAGCTACCTTTGTGCCCGTTGTATTACCAATGTCTGTAATTCAAGCTATGATTGACACAAAGCAAGTGAATCGTGAGGTAGAGCAAACGAAGACTGAAGAAATTGCTCGTCGTTTTATATCGAAAAAGGTAATCGAAAATTATCTCAATGCGAAAAAACAAGACACTCAGACTAAACAAAAAACAGAAGTGCAGCCAGCTTTATATGATGTACTTGATAAATTGCCAATATCAAAGGTTAAGGAGATACTGAAGCACAAAAACAATCAAGAAAAGAATGTTCAAAGATAAATCATGGCTTCACATAAGGTAGAACTATTCCAACCTGATTCATATATTTGCCTGTTTGGTCTGCATATGAATTGATGCATTCGCCATCTTTCGAGCAAGAGATAAAAATACACTGGCAAATTCCTTCATTTACATATATTTTTGCTGGTAATGGCGTTGTGTTTGAGATTTCTATCGTAATATATCCCTCCCATTCAGGTTCCAATGGTGTTACGTTGATTATGATTCCACATCGTGCATACGTTGATTTTCCTAAGCAAATCACTATCGTATTTCGTGGAATTTTAAATCTTTCGACCGTTCTCGCAAGTGCAAAACCGTTTGGCGGTATCAAAACATAATCTTTTACATTTTCAACAATATCAAAATAATTTTTTTCATCAAAGTTTTTTGGATCAACGATTCCGCAGTTTAAATTTGTAAAAATCTTAAATTCATTTGCTACTCTCGCATCATATCCATATGAAGATACTCCATATGAAACGATTCCTGAAGAAGATCCATCAGGTAAAATTTTTGATGATATTTTTTTATCTGCAAATGGCTCGATAATTTGATTTTCTTGGTATTGCTTGATGAGCCAGCCATCAGACATTACTCCACCGCTCATTATTTTACCGAAGAGTTATATTTTTGTATGGATGCTTCTATGAGCTTCATCGCTTCTTTTTCATCCTTCCATCCTTCGATTTTTACCCACTTGCCATGATCTAAATCTTTATATCTTTCGAAAAAATGCTTTATTTTGTCTAATTCAATCTCGTGCAAATCTTTATATGAATTCACGTTTGAATAAGATTTATCGGCTTTGATAGTAGGGACGCAGAGAATTTTTTCATCAATTCCGCTTTCATCGGCCATGAGCAAAACTCCGATAACACGAGCTTTAATGATGCAATTTGGGATCAGTGGAAATCGAGTTAAAACTAAAACATCGAGCGGATCTCCATCACCACCAAGAGTGTTGTGAATTGAGCCATAATTACAAGGGTATCCCATTGTCGTCATTGAAAATCTATCAACTTCAATAAT
The DNA here is from genome assembly GCA_903864455.1 of uncultured Anaplasmataceae bacterium. Classification (GTDB taxonomy): domain Bacteria; phylum Pseudomonadota; class Alphaproteobacteria; order Rickettsiales; family CAIPFW01; genus CAIPFW01. Next base: position 2,191 of record CAIPFW010000104.1, read on the forward strand.
ATTAAATTCTTCGTTGTATTCATATTTCACATGACTATGCATAGGAATTTCTATAAATGCGTTTATTGTTTTGTCGTCATTAATTGCTGGTAAATTTTTAAAAGGCATGATTTATTCAGTAAAATTAAAATTAAAAATTATTTTAACAAATCTCTCGAATAATGCAAGGATGTATTGAACCCGTTGCATTTCCTTAAATCTCTTGATAAAAAATTATTTATCAAGAGATTTCTTCTTCTAGAAGCCAGTCTTCACCCTCTATTAATTCCCATTGCTTATCTGTTAAGTTTGATGGATATGTCATCTAAATATATCAATAATAAAAATTACAACTATTTTAACATCAATAAATGGGAATTAATAGAGGGTGAAGACTGGTTC
>CAIPFW010000105.1 GCA_903864455.1 uncultured Anaplasmataceae bacterium
AAAATAAAAAACGATCCGAAATTTAAGGCGAAAAATAGAAAGCGAATAGCGGAATATTACCAAAAGAATAAAGACGATCCGGAATTTCAGGAGAAACATAGAGAGCTGGCAATACAATATTACCGAAATAAGAAAGACGATCCGGAATTTCAGGCGAAACGTAGAAAGCAGAAAGCAAAATATTACCAAGGCAAGAAAAACGATCCGGAATTTCAGGCGAAACGTAGAGAGCAAAATAGGATCACTCAAAGGATATATCAAGCTAAGAAAAAACTAGAAAAACAAAATAATCTTTTAAATAATTCAACGAATGAAAATTTGAATCTCGATCAATCAAATCAGACTTACTCATCTTTTTTAACGATAAATTCAAATCACGAAGTTTCCACGAATTTTGACGAATCAAATCAAGCTCACTCAACTCATCTTGAATTTTTAATGACAAATAATATTGCAGAAAATCAGAATAATATTAATTATATCGATAATACTCATTTTATGACTGAAGAAGAAATAGATGCTTTGCTTGATGAAATCAATAATTACCCATCGCAAGTGGGAAATAATGATAATGCTGATATCACTCCTCAGAATATTTCTAACAAGATAAATTTCAACAATGTCAACAATATTGCTGAACATCCAAAATCATCATTTCTTTACGATTCCGATGATGATCAGAATAACTTTAGCGAACCTTTCTCGTTATAAAAAATAATAAAAATCCTTCTTGAAAATTTTAACTTAACTGTTAAAATCAAGAAAAGAAATTAAAAATTATGTCATATAAGAATTATTTACAAGAAAAATCAGAACAAATACAAAAAATAGTTTCTGACTTATTTGCAATAAATGATATTCATGATGAAATTGTTGAATTTCCAGAAAAAGAAGAATTTGGCGATTTAACTACAAATATTGCGATGATTTTAGCGAAACAGCTCAAACAATCACCACGACTCATAGCTGAGAAAATCGCAACCGAAATTCAAAAACAAATTTCAGAAATTAATAAAGTCGAAATAGTTGGCGCAGGGTTTGTCAATTGTTTTATAAATAAAAAAAAATGGCTTGAAATCACAAAGCAAATTCTCGAATTACCGAACGATTATGGTAAAAATACTTTAGGTCAAAACAAAAAAGTCAACAACGAATTCTGCTCTGCAAATCCTACAGGACCTTTACATCTCGGTCATGTGAGAGGAGCTGTTTATGGTGATGTGATGACTCGAATTTTGAAGTTTTGCGGATATCAAGTAGACACAGAATATTATATTAATGATCTGGGGGGTCAAATTGAGACGCTCATTCATACGACATTTCTTCGTTATAAAGAGCTTTTTGGTGAAAAAATTACATTATCCGAGGGGCTTTATCCGGGCGAATATTTGATTGATGTAGCAAAAAATATAAAAGAAAAATTTGATGATTCTTTGTTATCAAAAACATCGGACGAAATCAAAAATCTTTTACACAAGCCTGTCATCGATGAAATGATTCGAATCATAAAAAATGATTTGGCGAAGCTCGACATTCATTTTGACATATGGACATATGAATCTAATATAGCGAATTCGACAATTATGAATGAGTCTCATGATATTTTAAAAGCAAAAAATTTGATTTATCGAGGAATTCTCGAAAAACCGAAAGGAGAGAGTGACGATGATTGGGAGCCGCGAGAGCAAGAGCTTTTTCGTTCAACGAATTTTGGTGACGATGTTGACAGAGCAATGAAACGAAGCGATGGTCAATGGGCTTATTTCGCAAAGGATGTCGCATATCATTACGATAAAATAAAAAGAAATTATGATTGGTTGATTTTAGAAGTTGGAGTCGATCACAACGGATACAAAAAACGAATGATTGCTGCAGTGAATGCACTAAGCGACTCAAAGCAAAAATTCTCTTTCGAATATCACAATATGGTTTATTTGTTGGAGAATGGCAAGCAACAATCAATGTCAAAAAGAAGCGGGAGGTTGATCGGCGTTGATGATATTTTGAAAGAAATCAATGTTGGTGTTTTGAGATTTTATATGCTTTCAAAAAGGCATGATGTTGAGCTCGATTTCGATATCAAAAAAATTAACGAGACTTCGAAAGAAAACCCGTATTTTTATATTCAATATGGTCATGCGAGGGCATGTTCAATTTTGCGAAAAGCTGAAGAAATTGAACATAATTTATCTTTACATGAGGATGAATTTGATGATATAATGAGCCAGATGAACGAAAATGAGATAAAATTAATTAAAGAATTAATTATGTGGCCAAAATGTGTAGAAATTGCATGCGAAAAACTTGAACCTCACAGAATTAATTTTTATTTACAAAGTTTAGCTTCTAAATTTCATCATCTGTGGAATTTGGGAAATAATGATCCGAAATTATTATTTATAAATAAAGAGAATCATTTGATGACAAAATATCGAATTAATTTGGTAAAAGCAACGCAACAAACGATTGCAAGTGGTTTAAAATTAATGGGAATTAAACCATTAGAAATGATGTAATATATTTAATATGAGAGGTAAAAATGGCAAATTATTTTAATAGAAATAAAACTTTTATAACACAGAATCAAAAACGACCAAAAATGACCGCTGATAATTCATCAGTTGAAGAGTCATCTGAGGGATATTTGACCGTTGAAGGAAAAGTTGTGAGAGTTCAAACTGGATCAAGGTTTTTAGTTTCTGTAGAAATTCAAGGGCAAACTTTTAATGTAAACGCTCATTTGAAAGGAAAACTAAAGATGCATAAGATTCGTATCGTTCAAAACGATATTGTGATTCTTGAGGTTTTAGTAAGCGACCTTCTCAACGGAACGAATATTAATGGTCGAATTATTCAAAGAAAAGATGCAAATCGAATGCCTGTCACTGAGACTACTACAACAGAGGGTGGTGCGAGCAATTAAAACATGTATCACAAACTTAAACATCCTCTTATTTTAGCATCGGGCTCTTCATTTCGTTTGAAACTTCTCAATCAGATTTTGATTCAGCCAGATATGATCATCGCTCCAAATATTGATGAGACGAAGCATAAAAATGAATCACAAAGGCAATATTCAACTCGAGTGACGCACGAAAAAGCTTTAGAAGTTCGAAAGCAGCATCCGAATCATTTAATTTTATCTGCCGATACAATTATATGTGTCGGGACTCGTACTTTAGGAAAACCGAAAGATTTGGAAGAAGCAAAAAAATTTCTCTCTTTATTATCTGGGCGGCGACACAGATGTTATACAACGATATGCCTTCTCACACCAAATAATACAAAACATATTCGCCAAAATCTCACATTTGTGAAGTTTAAAAGGCTGAACGAGGAAGAGATGAATTTTTATCTTTCAACAAACGAGTGGGTAAATTGCGCAGGTGGATACACAATAAGTGGATATGCAAGTGGATTTATTGATTCGATAAACGGCTCATACTCAAGCGTTGTCGGGCTTCCACTTTATGAAACAAAGCAGATATTTCGACAATATATTGAGTCTTAGGCATTTATTTTTCAGTCAAATCGATCAAAAAACACCCCGCGAATGACCTACCATCGCATCATTACCTTTATACTCAAACCCATGCCCTTTCTCACCACCTTGATTTTGAGCTCCTAAATCATTATTTTGATGACCTCTATCATTATTTTGATGGTGCGCTTTTTCATTATTTCCATATGAAACATTTATTTCATACTTATCTCTACTTGTATTTTTTTCATTAAATTCATTTCGTTCAGAAAATTTATTTTGAATAAATTCCTTCGCGCTATTATAAACAACCTTCGCAATTCCAAAAAGTTTTGACAATAAAGACCCTTCAAATGAAAATTGATGCCCCTCCTCTCTTCCAACTCCTGTAATTCTTAAATATTCTTGCTTTTGAACATATTTCGCTGCAAAATCTTCAGATTTCTTTATCGAATCTTTTTCTACCGATGCGTATTTTGACTCCTCAAATTTATTGTCAATACTTTTCGATGAAGAGAGAGAAATCGAAACATTCTGATTTTGCGTCCACGAACCTTTGTCACTTATTATATTATTATCTCGATTTTGATTAAACGCCCTACCCTTCAAATACTCGCTACGCCTTTGCTCATCAAGATTACCGATTTCAAAACTTCTGTATTGCTCACGGCTTCTCTCCCGATTCTGAGCTTGAGTTATATTTTGCACTTCGTTTTTTTTCTCTTTTCCAGAACTGCTACCGCCTACATATTTTTCATCAATTTCAATCAATTTTTTATTTATCAAAAGTATCATCTGCATTAATCTCAGCGAAAGACTCATTTGAATCTTTATCAATAATTTCAGCAACGCACTCACAACTCCGTATCTGCTCTTCGATTTTCCTGCAAGAGATGGCAATAATAAATCAGTAATTGTCGCTAATTTCGATAGCAAAGCCGTCAATAATGCTAATATTTTTTGTGCGAAAAGAGCGTTGAATATCTTGCTAAAAAGACCTTGCTCAACCTCCTCATTGAAATGATTCGTATGATCTTTGCTCAAATTCGCGCTATATTCGTCAGAACCTTTGAGCTCATCTTGATTCGAAAAATCTTGAGTCTCTTTAGGATTAAGAATGTATTCCTTTTGCTTTTCCTTATCTAAATAAAGTGCACGCAATTCATCGTCACCATCCTCCTGAGACTCATTGTCACTCTCTTCGTCATTTGTTTTTTTGTGTGAATGCCTATCCTCATCCGGACTTATCTTATTTTTCAATCTTTGCATAAAATTTTTAAATATTCTTATCATCTTAATCTATTATTTTAGTTGAAATTTCGCCATCATGAAAAATAATCGATAGATTCTTATCTTTTGATATATTTTTTTTACTTGATACAACTTTTTTGTTTTGCTTGATAACAGTATAACCAAGCTTTAAAATTCTTTCATAATTATGATTTTCTAAAATATTTTCATAATTTGAGATTAATTGATCTATTTTATTCATATTTTCTTTTACGAGAAAATGAAATTTATTCTTCATTAAATCGAATTTTATCAAAAAACTACTAATTTTATATTGAAGGATTTGATTGATTTTTTCAAAATTTTCTATCTTCATTTCAAGAAACGAAATTTTTTGATTTAAAATTGACATAAATTTCTTTTTTTGATTCTCCAGCATCGCCTCTAAATCTTTTTTTATGGGCAGAACCAATTCAATCGCTGCTGTTGGAGTCGGAGCTGATAAATCGGCAACTAAATCGAGCAAAACTTGATTATCCTCGTGACCAATAGCACTGACAATTGGAATTTCAGATTTTACAATCTCTCTCAACAACTCCTCATCATTAAAACAGGATAAATCCTCATCCGACCCCCCTCCTCGCGCAATGATTGCTAAGTCCGCTATGCCATTATTCAACTTTTTCACATATTTTATAATGTCAGAAACCGCCTTTTCACCCTGAATCGAAACGTCACAGATTATCACCTCGCATGGAAATCGACTTTGAATTCTATGCATCATATCGTGAATCACGGAGCCATTCTTTGATGTGATTAAAGCGATTCTCGTTGGAAATGGTGGAATTTTTTTCTTACGAGATATATCGAACAAACCTTCTTTTTTTAATTTTTCTTTTAATCTCTGCAGCTTTAATAAAAACTCACCGCTATCTTCTTTTTTTACAATATTTTCTAATTTCAGTTGATATTTTGAATTTTTTGCATAAATTGCAATCGAGCCGGAGCAACAAACCTTCGCACCTTCTGTAATGATTTTTGAAAAACGAAAAGATTTGTCCGCCCAGCACACAACATTCAAAATTGAATTTGAATCTTTAATAGAAAAATATATATGATTATTTTTTGATCTCGATACATCAACTATCTCCCCTTCAACTTTTATAAAATAAAAATATTCATCGAAGACAGTTTTAATCAAATTATTGATTTCAGT
>CAIPFW010000106.1 GCA_903864455.1 uncultured Anaplasmataceae bacterium
AAAATATTTTATTAATTGATGACGTAATAACAACGGGAGCTACAAGTAACGAATGTGCGAGGTTACTCAAAAAAAACGGTGCTCAAATAGTAAAGTTATTTACAATTTCAAGAACAATATTATCAGAAAATAATAATGACTATTAAAAATATAAAAACCATATTTAATTTTTTTTTAAAAAGAAAATTTTCAACAATACTGTCATTATTATTATTTTCCATAACCGCATCTTTAGACAGTATAATCATATTTTTATCGGAATATGAAGTTCGACAAATTTTAGAAAACTTTTCAATCACAACGATTTCAATAATTCTCCTCGTTACAATAGGACTAAGGTTATTTTTTCAAATTTTCATCATAAACAACAATCAATTCCAATTTGGAAACATATTTATAAATTCACTAAAAAAATTCTTCTCATCATTATCACAAAATAAAGCGATTTTTGGCAAAACCCAAGTTTTGACAAATATTTTAAAATTTCAATGGGAAATAAAATTTATTTCGAACGAAACAAATCGCCATTGTATAAAAATATTAACTAATTTGTCATATTTTTTTGTATTTCTCATCTCAATATGCAAAATCTTCCTCATTCATCAGGATGGATACTTGATTGCATCTTTTGCTCTATCTTTATTTTCCACCATCATAATTTGCACACTTGACTCAATTCATTCAAGAATCGAGTCAAATAATTTTCAATTGACTGAAAATTGCTTATCCCAAATCGATTCAGATATAATAAAATTCATTGAAAGTGAAGAAATACAAAACAATAGCGGTAAATATCAGGCATTTATAGACCAAAAATTAATAATTATTAAATCACTACTGATAAAAATTTTCATTAAAAAATCTTTTGTTGAATTTTCAATATTTTTTATCAGTTTTGTATGCGTCTTGTCAATATTTTATACCGCATCGTTATCACTACAACAAAACCAATACTCAATATATTTATCTTTCATAATATATAACGCATTAATGATATTTTTTGGATTTAAGATTTATAAAAATATCAATGATAAAGGTACACTTGCGTTAATTTCTCAACATAATATATCGTTGATAAAAAATGATGATGAAGACCAATCTCCTATCGAGAAATCAATTTCAAATTCAGGAAATGAAATAATAATAGAAGCCGTTGAATTCCAAGATGTAAATCTGGAATCAGAACAAGGGTTCTCAATGAGAAATATCAATTTTTTTGCTAAAATTAAAGACAATATTGCATTTTTATCACCTCAAAATAATATATCTCTCATAAAAACTTTTTTGCAGAATTATAAAATCAAAACTTCAGGAAAAACCACAATAAATAATTATAAAATCGAATCACTCAATAAAGAAAATTTGTCGTCGCTCATCACAATCATCAGTAATGAAATTAATATCTCAAATGACACGATAAAAAATAACATCAGCCTTCAAAATACACAACTTTCAGATGAAATTATTATAAAAGCCTGTAAATTATCTTATTTGTATAATTTTATCGCCTCTCTTCCATTGGGATTTTATACCATATTGAATAATTCGATTCTGCTCACAGAAATAGAAAAATTTCAAATATCGTTAACTCGAGCTTTATTAGGTGATGCACATATTATAGTTGTAGATTTTAGCCAATTAGACGAAAATCACCCCACGATTCATTCGATAAAAGAAATGCTTTTTTCAAGCTTGATCGACAGAATTTTAATCATATTGACAAAAAATACATTTGGAATGAAAGACATGAGTCAAATAATTTTTTATGAATATGAAAATATTATTTGTCATGGAGCCCATGATGATTTGTTAAAAAACAATAAAAAATACAGTGATTTTTATTTGAAAAACTACAGTAATGTTGAGTTTAGTGAATGAATTTCGATTTAGAAAGTTATATCAAAAATAAAATTTTAAAATATGGTCCAATCACAATAGCCGAATACATGTCAATTATTTCATATAAAAAACATTCTGGTTATTATTCGAGCCATAAAATCGGCGATGACTTCATAACATCTCCGCAAATATCAAAAAGTTTTGGCGGATTAATCGCTTTGTGGTTTTATCAATTGTGGAAAAAATATTTTTATTCACAAAAAATCACATTTATAGAACTTGGTTCGGGCAACGGAGATTTGATGCGCTCGATGATTAAAATATTCATACAAATACCTGAATTTTTTGATAAAATATCAATTAATATAGTAGAAAATAGTGAATTTTTAAAGGAAGAACAAAAAGAGAAATTAACTTTTTTGAGTCAATTGCACAAAAAAAAAGTTAATTGGTTTACTGATTTAGGAGAAATAGAAATAAATTCACCAATTTTTTTAATTGCAAATGAATTCTTTGATTGTTTACCAATTAACCAATTTTTTTATCAAAACGACACTTTACACGAAATTCTCATTAACTTTGATGAACAAAATAATAAATTTTCTTACTGTTTAAGCAAAAAATTGTCAAATTCTCAATATCTCATTCATAAAAATTATCTAATTAATAATAAAATCATTGAGATATCAACATCTTCTATAAATATATGTAAATATATTAATCAAATATTGACTCGTTTTTGTGGAATTTCTTTGATAATTGATTACGGTTATTCACAATTTTTTGGCAAATCTTCATTGCAAAAAATTTATAAACATAAAAAAATATCAAATATATTTGACAATATAGGGTATGCTGATATATCATCACATGTAAATTTCCTAGATTTGATGGGGGTTTTAGAAGTCTGTGATAACAAACTCTACACGCAAAAAGACTTTTTGTCGCATTTAAAGGTCGAAAAAATAGCAAATAATGTGGACAAAAGAATATACGATTCCCAACTCGAAGAGTCTATGGGGAATCTGTTCAAGGTTCTTTATAGTAAAAAAGTTAACTTTTAAGTTAATTTTTTAATAAACTAAAAATAACGAACAAAACAACACACATATAAAATACATTGAAAATACTCTTAGTGCATGGAAATCAGAAAAAAGCCCTTGGAAAAGAGCTCAAGAAGCAATAATTCACTTAAAATTATTTAAAACTTTCAACATAGTGTCACCAATATGTGCGGGTGTTGGCGCAACTACAACGCCGCATTTCTCTAAGAATGCAATTTTATCTTTAGCCGCACCCTTCCCACCAGAGATTATAGCGCCCGCATGACCCATTCTTCGACCAGCTGGAGCAGTCGAACCAGCAATAAAGCCTGCAATTGGTTTTTTGATATGATATTTCGATATGAAATCCGCAGCTTCTTCCTCTTCAGAGCCACCAATTTCACCAATCATCACAATACCGTCGGTATCTTTATCATCTAAAAACATCTTTATCACATCTGTAAAACCCAACCCATGAATTGGATCCCCTCCAATTCCAACACACGTAGATTGACCTAAGCCAATCTTCGTCGTCTGATCTATCGCCTCATAAGTCAACGTCCCCGACCTTGAAACTACACCAATTCTCTTGCCTTGCGCACCAACCGATGTTATGTATGCAGGGATAATACCAATTTTACATCTTGCTTCTGAATTTATCAATCCTGGGCAGTTCGGACCAATAAAAGAAATATGCTTTTTTTCATCCAGCCGAGCTCGAATTTCGAGCATATCCATCGCAGGAACGCCATCAGTAATACAAACTATCACACTTAAATCCGCTTCAATTGCATCAATTATCGCCGATTTAACAAATTTTGCAGGCACATAAATCATCGTTGCATTCGCGTCGACAGCATCCTTTGCCTCTTTCACGCTATTGAACACAGGCTTTCCAAGGTGAACCGTTCCGCCTTTTCCTGGGGTCACACCACCAACTAAATTTGTTCCATACTCGATAGATTCATGCGAGTTGAAGGAACCTTGATGCCCCGTAAAACCTTGGCATATTAATCTCGTGTTTTTATCTATTAAAATCGCCATTATTTTACCATATCAACAATTTTTTTAGCTGCGTTATCTAGATTATCAGCTGGAATTATATTCAAATTTTTCAGCTTTTCAGCTCCGAAATCAGCGATTTTTTTCGAACCGATATCAGCTTTAGTCCCAGATAATCGAATAACAAAATTGAGAACTCTCTTATCATTCGCAATTAATATTTCACGAATAGCTGTAATAACAGCATCCGCAACCATATCGCACTGAACTATTCCGCCAAAAATATTCACTAATATTGCTTTTACATTCTCATCCTTCAAGATAATTTCCAACGCAGTTTTCACCCCCTTACTATCAGCTCCACCACCAACATCAAGGAAATTCGCTGGCGATCCACCATAATATTTAATTATATCCATCGTCGCCATCGCCAATCCAGCCCCATTCACCATACATCCGATATTCCCATCGAGACGCACATAACTCAATCCAGCGTCTTTAGCTTGACTGTCCAAGGGATCCTCCTGAGTTTTATCTCTCAATATTTTTATCTCATCATGTCTATAAAGACCATTATCATCAACATTTATCTTCCCATCTAAGACAATAAGGTCGCTATCTTCAGTTAAAACGAGTGGATTTATCTCGAGTAAACTCACATCTTTCTCAACAAACATCTTGTAGATACTTGAAAAAAGGTTATGCGCTTTTGTAAAAAAAGATTCATCAAGCTCTAAACATTGAAGAATTTTTCTCGTATAAGACTCGTCATAAGAATTCAAAACATCGAAATTTTTTACAAAAATATTGATCGTGTGAATTTTCTCAGGGTGATTTTCAGAAACCTCCTCTATATCCATTCCACCTTCGGTAGAAACTATAGTGCTAATACAATTATTTTCTCTGTCAACAAGCAAGCTAAAATAGTATTCTTTTTTTATCTTGCACCCAGCTTCAAAGTATATGGCACTTATAAGCTGACCGTGAGAGTCCGTTTGCTTAGTAACTAATTTTGTATTTAATTTCTCCTTTGCAAAACCAACAGCATCTTCGATACTTTTAAACACTTTAACTCCCCCAGCTTTTCCTCTTCCACCTGCATGAACTTGAGCTTTCGCAACAATAATTCCGTTTTTTTCAAAAACTTCTTTAGCTTTTTGCTGAAATTCATCGTCATCTGTTGCAACTAATCCGTATGGTACATTTATACCATATTGCATCATCAGTAATTTTGCCTGATATTCGTGTAAATCCATTTTTAAAACCTATTCACCACTATTATCTTGATTTTCATCATTTTGGTAAGAATCCTCAGAAAATAAACTACTCTGATCCTGAGTTTCTATATCGTCCTCTCTCGAAGAATTTCTTATTGAGCCGGCACTATTCACAATAAAAATTTGTTTTTCTATAATCACATCTGGATGGAGAGCAATTTTTACGCTATAAACACCGAGATACTTAATCGAATCACTAATGATTATTTTATTTCTCGCTACATCGATTCCCAATTTTTGAAGCTCAATTGAAATATCCTTAGAGCTTACAGTTCCAAAAATTTTATTATCTTGAGCTGATTGCCGCACAATGGAAAGATTCGATTCCTCGATTTTTTTCGCTAATTCAAGAGCAACAACCTTCAATTTCTCAGATTCATTTAAAGCATTGATTCTCATATCTTCGAATTTCTTTAAATTCTCTTTATTCGCATAAATTGCAAGCTTATTAACAACTAAAAAGTTTTTAGCGTAACCTCTTTTTACTTTAATGCGACTACCAAATTTTCCTTTTTTTTGAAAATCATGAAGCAATATCACTTCTACCAATGATTTAGACATTTAAAATACCAAAAAAATTATTTTTTTCTAACTGGAACAAACGGCAAGATAGCCAAAAATCTAGCAAGATTTATCTCTCTTTTCAAAATTCTCTGTTGAGTAGAGCTCAATCCATTAAATCTTCTTGGCAAGATTTTATACAAATCTGAGATATATTGAGCGAGTAAAGCTGGATTTTTGAATGAAATCCACCCGCTATCCTCGGAATCAATCTCACTCTCAGCATTTTGTTGACGCTTTTTTTGATCAGAATCAACATCATCAGAAATATCCCTCGCGATTGGTGGTGTTCTTTCTGGAACATCATCTGTCGCTAAAAGTAAAAATCTCATAATATCCTGATGCATACGCAATTTTTTGTTAAAATTTTCCAAAGATTCTTTATTCGCTTTTACGTAAAAAGCGAAATAATAACCAGCTTTATTTTTTAAAATTTTATACGACAGAGATCTTTTACCCCAAGTTTCCTTGTGAAGTATCGAAAAGTCTTTTGGATTTAAATCATTGGTAACGGTTGTAATCACGTTTTCAATCTCATTGTGATTTAAAATCACAATGCACTCATATATATTTTGCTCGCTAGCTTTCTCCTTCATAAATTTCTTTTTTAAAAAATTAACATTAATTTTTCGATTCTATTACACAAATCACTTAAAGTCAACATTCTTTTTCCTCTTACTCAAAAAAAAAGTTTTCAACAATTCTGAACTTTCTTTTTCTAAAAATCCGCCATAAGATTCAACTTTATTTTTGCAAAGATACTCACTCTCAAAATCATTATCAGAAAAAGCTCCGAAAAAAACTCTTCTCATTTTTGAAAGAAAAATAGCATAAAAACACATCATGCATGGCTCCATGGTAACAAAAATCTCGCATTCGTCAAGGTATTTCGTCGAAAGGTTTCTTTCTGCATTTCTAATGCATTCGATTTCTGCATGCATCAAAAAGCTATCGCTTTTATTTCTACCCTTACCAACTATTTCATTATTCAAAACAATAATTGCGCCAACAGGAACGCAATTTGTATCAAAAGATATTTGTGCTTCCTTGATCGCCTCTTTCATAAAAAACTCTATTCGCTCAAAAATCATAATTTTTCAAATCAAAATCTCTTATCAAGTCAATCAGCTTACGAATATTCTCTATCTTCGCTTCTGGTATCATACCGTGACCCAAATTGAAAATCCTAGGCCTATCTTTCAACTCATACAAAATTTTTAATGCTTTCCTTTCTATGACATGGAAATCATCACAAGCTAACGAAATTGGCTCAAGATTACCCTGCAACACTATATTTTTCGGTAAAACGCTTTTTAAAAAAGAGAGCGATGTCGAATAGTCGACGCTCAGACAATCAAAATTTTTTAATAAACCCCTCTCATTCTTTTGAATCAACTGCCCGTAATGTGAAAAAGAAGCCCTTGGGAACCATATAATCGGTATAGTTGGATATTTGACTCGAATTTCATTAGAAATCTCTAAAAACGGCAAAAAAACCCATCTATAGTAATCCTCCTCATCGAGGACATTTGCCCAACTGTCAAAAATTTGAATCGCATCAACGCCAGCTTCTATCTGATTGCACAAATGCTCTTTACAAGCATAAACAAAAATATCAATTATGTGTTGAAACTCCGACTCTTTTTGATATGAAAAAATCTTCGTCTTTTTAAAATCCTTCGAAGATCTTTTTTCTATTGCGTAACAAGCTAAAGTCCAAGGAGCACCTACAAAACCTATCAGGGCTTTTTCTTTATCAAGCATTCCTCTTGTTTTTTTGATTCCGCTATATATAGACTGAATATTTTTATCAGAAAAATCTATACTATCTTTCTTGATTGAAAAAAAGTCAAAGTCATATTTCAAAACCGGACCTTCATTTTCAATAAACTGAACATCAAAACCTAAGAGGTCATGAAGTACCAGAATATCAGAAAAAATTATTGCTGCATCCAAATCAAATCTTCTCAAGGGCTGCAATGTAATTTCTGAAACCAAATCCTCGTTATAACAAGTTTCTAAAAACGTGCCTAATATTTTTCTCAGTTCTCGGTACTCTGGTAGATATCTTCCAGCCTGTCTCATAAACCATATTCCTGTTTTATTAATTTTTAACTTTTGCAAAATTTTTAAAATCATACTACTACTACTACTTTTATATATTTATATAGTAGTAGTAGTAGTAGTGCAAGAATGTGGATAACTTGTGGATAACTTTTTATAAAAAAAAATTTTACCTTCCCAGCCCTTGAAATATCTAGTAAAAATGATTAAATATCGAAAATTTATAAAATGTGGATAACTTTTGACAAAACCCTTCAAACCCTTGCACCATGAGGGTTAAGTAACCAAGAAAAAAATTAGTTAAATTTTCAATGAAAATGTGGATAACTTGTGGATAACTTTTTTGATATTGGAGAAAGCCTTATACCATGCGGGTTAAGTAACCAAGAAGAAAAATTATAAAAATGTGGATAAAATGTGGATAACTTGTGGATAGAGATTATTTCCCTGTTAATAAATACTCAAAACTCTAGGATTCATGCGGGTTAAGTAACCATGAGCAAAGTAGTTAAATTGGTAATAAAATGTGGATAACTTGTGGATAGAGATTATTTCCCTGTTAATAAAATGTGGATAACTCAAATTTTTTACTAATTTTTTAACGAAAATGTGGATAACTTGTGGATAGAGATTATTTCCCTGTTAATAAAATGTGGATAACTTGTGGACAG
>CAIPFW010000107.1 GCA_903864455.1 uncultured Anaplasmataceae bacterium
AAAATCGATAAAAATACGGAATTTTAAAGTTTTATGAGAAATGCAATGGGTTTATTGTTATATATATGGAGTAATTAATTTTTTGTTCATCAATATTAAATCTGAGGATTGAATGATTGCAGGCTGCTACAATGAAGCATTTTGCAATCATTCAATTCGTCGTTGCAAATCGTAAAAAATTACTAAAACAATCTTTACAAAAAATATTTATTTATTATAATGGAAAAAAAATGTTAACTAAAATCTAACTAAATGAGTATAAAACAGCAGGAATCATCGGTATCTATACAAGATGCTTTGAGGGATTTCAAAAAAACGTATGAAGTTGAAGAATTTGGTGAGGTTGTTTCGATAATTGACGGTGTTGCTACGATATATGGTCTTAACAATGTATTTTTCAACGAAGTTGTTGAATTTGAAGATAGAGACGGAAATGTCATCAATTCAGGATTGGTGATGGCTCTTGGCGACTATGTGAAAGCTTTGATTTTGGGTGAAGATTCAAAAATTTACTCAAAAATGAAAGTAAAACGCACCAAAAAAGTTATAAAAGTACCTGTAGGCAAAGCGTTACTTGGCAGGGTTGTCAATGCTTTGGGTCAGCCAATAGATGGAAAAGGAGCAATAGAATCTTCTGAATTTCAAGAAATCGAGAAAAAAGCACCCGGAGTAATTTCTAGAAAATCGGTTCATGAGCCGATGGCAACTGGTTATAAAGTGATTGACTCTCTGATTCCAATTGGCCGTGGGCAAAGACAGTTGATTATTGGTGATAGAGGGACGGGGAAAACGGCATTAGCAATCGACACAATTTTAAATCAAGCGAATTTTAATTCATCAACAAACGAGCATGATAAATTATATTGTATTTATGTTGTTATAGGGCAAAAAAGATCGAGCGTCGCAAAAATTATTAAAAAACTTGAAGAATCGGGAGCGATGAATTATACAACGGTTGTTGTTGCGAGCGCTTCTGATGCGGCTGTTTTTCAATATTTAGCTCCGTATACTGGTTCTACGATTGGTGAATATTTCAGAGATAACGGCATGCACGCAGTAATAATTTATGATGATTTGTCAAAGCATGCAGTTTCTTACAGACAAATTTCCTTGCTTTTAAGACTCCCTCCTGGGCGTGAAGCTTTCCCTGGAGACGTGTTCTACCTTCATTCTCGCTTACTTGAAAGAGCAGCAAAAATGTCTGATGAGCTTGGTGCGGGTTCATTGACTGCGCTTCCAATCATCGAAACTCAGGCGGGAGATGTATCGGCTTATATTCCTACAAATGTGATTTCAATTACCGATGGTCAGATATTTTTAGAAAATGATTTGTTTAACAAAGGTGTTCGACCTGCAGTGAATATTGGTCTATCGGTTTCTCGCGTGGGTTCGGCGGCTCAACTTAAAGCGACAAAGCAAATTGCAGGTTCGATAAAGCTTGAATTAGCGCAATTTAGAGAGAAGGAAGTTTTTGCTAAATTTGGTTCGGATTTAGATGAATCTACGCAAAAATTATTGATTCGTGGTGCGACTTTGACGAATTTGTTAAAACAAAAGCAATATGCGCCTATGGATTTTGCGGATCAAGTATTAGTCTTATTTGCAGGAGTGAATGGATATTTGGATAATATCAAAAATATCGACGAATTTGAAACGAATTTTTTGAATTTTGTTCATGCAAATAAAAAGCATATGTATGATGATATCAGGACGACAAAAGCTATAAGCGACAAAACGAAAAATGAACTCAAAGAAGTGTTGAAAGGTTTTTTAGAGAATTTTTCTAGAAAGTAAAAATGTTGTCTTGAATGAAAGACTTGAAATTTGCTTTTTATTAATAAACCCATTGCGTTTATTTTGCACTTAAAATTCAGCAACCATGCGAAAATAAATCGCGTTTAAATAGCTTTACAGAAGGAAATCGAAGTGAGCTTGAAGTTTTTTATCGTCCGAAAATCGATAAAAATATGGAATTTTAAAGTTTTATGAGAAATGCAATGGGTTTAATGTAGTATATTGCTATATTAATAAAATTTATCAAGCATGGAAGTAAATTTAAAGCATCAGATAATCATACTATTCCTAGGTCTTCTGATCTGCGTAATAATTTTCTTCATAATTTGTGCTGTCATTCTCTTATCAACAGAATATCATACTAAAAAAAGAGTCGAGAATCTTGAAAGAGAACGAAGAGAAAAAATAGATAAAATAGATAAATTATCATGTCGACCGGATGTTTTTACTTTTGTAGAAAAGATTTCTGAAGAAACAGCAAAAGAAGTAAAAGTTTTAGAAACTGAGCGATTGTATTTGATATATATTGTAAATAAATGTAACTATAAAAATTCCTCTTCCAATGGATTCCATTTCTCTGAAATATATTTTTGTCGCAAATGCGATAAAATCCCCTCAAATACTCATAACGAGAACGCCTCTGACATCACTCTTACAAAGAATATAGTTCGTATTAGCCATATTCCAGGAGGAATAGAATTAAAATATAAAGTTGCTGGAACTATTACATTTCTACCTTCGTATAACAACGATAACCCCGTATCAAGACTTGTTTTAGGAGCCCCGAATAATCATGCGGCACAAGTTAGAATCGGAACGTTTGAATTCCCTCAAAATCAAGATCTGATGAACGAAGCCATGGATTGCACCCTCAATTATTTTTATAAAAATGATATATTGAAGTTAGATAATGGCAATGAAGTTAAATTAAGAACCGAAGTTAAATTGGAAAATAATGCTCAAAAATTTCATAAAAATTTTGGCTTCGAGAAATGGGATGTTTCTTATGAGCCAGAGGTCAATCAGGACCATAAAATGACGAAAGAAATTTTCAACAATCCAGAAAAAAAAGAAAATCGAGAGAGAAAAATACAAGACAAAATTAACGCAGAGAAGAATTTAAAAATTTCAAGCATTTCATCAGAAATAAACCCCTTGAGAATACAGTATAAAAAATAATTCTA
>CAIPFW010000108.1 GCA_903864455.1 uncultured Anaplasmataceae bacterium
AAACCTGAATCAAATATCATGCTTTTTATATCGTTTAATAGATTAAAATAAGTTTAATATAAATGAGCGGGAATTGAAAGATTACAGGCCGATACATTACTTTCTCAAATTTGATATTGAGAAAAATTATTTTATAATAAGAAAAACTTTTCAACAAATATGAACATAATTTCTGATATCTTTTTCTTCGATGTTTTAAATAGTTCATTTTTTTTACCAATGATTGGGATTTTATTGCTAATAATTTCTCATAATATATTGCCAATTCAATATTTCATCGCAATTTGTATTCCATCGCTTTTTATTGCAAGTAATTTATCTTTTTACTTAAATAAAGGAAGTGAAAATATAGAGAAAATTTTATTTCAATTCAACGATGCTTTTGAAATAAAACTTCTATATACAGAAATTACCAGTATTTTTCTATTAACGGTGGGGTTTTTATGGCTATTGAACAATATTTATTCAATTGGGTATATAAAAATACAAAAAATAGGATACACATATTTTATGTCATTTATTTTTTTATTTATAGCTACAACTTCGCTAATCGCATCAAGTGGAAATCTAATCACATTATTTTTTTTCTACGAAGTTTTAACTTTATCGACATATTTTTTAGTATCTTATAAAAAAGAATATTATGAAGTAAAACTCGCAGCAGGAAAATATTTACAAGTTTTAATGTCAACATCAGCTTGCTTTTTTCTTATGGCAATCGTACTATCTTTTGTCGAAACTGGCTCATTCGCCTTCACAAATTACGGAATCATGGAGTTTTATTCGATTTCACAATGGTGGATTATTCCAATACTTTTGCTTTTATTTTTATACGGCTCATCAAAAGCTGCAACATTGCCATTTCATTTTTGGCTTCCAGAAGCTATGATAGCTGAAATTCCTGTAAGCGCATTACTTCATGCAGTTGCTGTTGTTAAATCTGGGATTATCACCTTACTTTATATTGTTTCTTATTATTTTGGAGTAAAATTTTTAGAAAATCAAGCTGCATCACATCCAATTACATTTTCAATTCCAAAATATATCGCTGGCTTTTCTGCGATTTATGCATCAATTTTAGCAATAAAAAAAACGGAAATAAAAAGAGTTTTAGCCTATTCAACGATGAGTCAGCTTGGCTACATGACTATGATTATATTTTCTTTTCATGAGAATATGGAGTGGACGACTATACTTCAACTTATCGCTCACGCAGTTGCAAAAATTAATCTGTTTTTTTGCGCAGGTATTTTTTATTTGAAATATAAAATTAAAAAAATTTCAGATATGAACTCTTTAGCAAAAAAAGAATTTATTTTATGCTTATGTTTTGCGATTTGCGCTTTATCGATTATAGGTTTACCACCAACGATTGGATTTATTTCGAAATTTAATATGCTTGTTTACGCCATGAAAAATCAAGAATTTTTTATAATTTTTGTTTTATCGATAGGAACAATTTTGAATTGTTATTATTTTTTACCAATTATTTCTAGAATGTTTTTTGAAAAAAGATTGTCAAAAGAGTCTGAAAATCGTGAATTAGTCGAATATGAATCTCATTTTACTTTATATGTTCCGATATATATTTCTGCAATATCGGTTATTGTTTTATTTTGTATGCTGATTTGATGCGCATGCTAAACGAAAAAATCAAGATGAATCGCCACCCATCTTATCTTGCATTAATTTTTTAATCATCAATTCATCCAAATCACCCTCCAAGACTCCCGATGCATTACCAATTTTATGTTCCGTTCGCAAATCATTCACCATTTGATATGGGTGCAAAACATACGACCGAATTTGATACCCCCATTCAATTAAAGTTTTATTCTGACTTGATTGAGCTTGCTTTTCTTTATTTGTCATTTCATGTTGGTATAAAATTGACTTCAATCTCGACATAGCCTCGTCTTTATTTCTATGTTGCGAGCGATCATTTTGACTTTGAACGATAATCCCTGTAGGAATATGAGTAATTCGAATCGCACTATCAGTCTTATTAACATGCTGACCTCCTGCCCCAGATGATCTATATGTGTCAATTTTTATATCTTTTTCATCAATTTCAATTTTGATGTCTGAATCGATGACAGGATAAACTAAAACACTTGAAAAAGATGTATGACGTTTTTTATTCGCATCAAATGGGGATATTCTTACTAATCTATGAACGCCACTTTCATTTTTTAACCATCCAAAAGCCCTAGCCCCGGATATCTTTATTGTTGCGGATTTTATTCCAACGTCCTCTCCGGATAATTTATCGATTATTTCGACTTTAAATTTCTTTTTTTCACACCAACGAAGATACATTCTTAAAAGCATTTCACTCCAATCATTACTTTCCGTTCCACCAGCACCAGAATTAATAGATAAAAATGCATCGTTGTAATCAAATTCACCTGAAAACAATAAGTTGACTTCATTTTCATTGATTAATTTTTCCAATGATATAAATTCCTCCTCCATCAAGGTTGCGAGCTCTGGGTCATCTGAATTCACAAGTTCGAAGCAAATCTCTTTTAAGTCATCGCACTGTTTTTTTAATTTATTGAAATTTTCAATATCATCGGCAATTCGAGCTTTTTCTTTCAGAAGTTTTCTTGCTTCATCTTGATTGTCCCAAAGATTGTCGCTATTCGATTGAGCATCTAAGTCTTGATAAATTTTTTCTAATCTATCGATGTCAAAGAAAACCTCGAATATTTTCTACTTTTTTTTGCAATTCTATTAATTTTATTTGAAAATCAAAATCTATCATTGGTTTTTGCATTATATTATTACTCATAATTTAACAAAAAACCATTCTTGAGTCAATTTTAAAACCAAATTCCGAAAATCTATCAAAATATCGAATTTCAAATTTTCGGGGAAATGTAATGTTTTTATAGCAGTCTGCAATCTTTCAATTCCCGCTCATTTATATTAAACTTATTCAATTTATTAAATAATATAAAAAGAATGATATTTGATTCAGATTTAACGGATACTGAGCGGGAATTGAAAGATTGCAGACTGCTATATTATTTAATTTTCTAATTCGAAGTAGCTAAAACTGCACTCTACTTAAAATCTCATCAATATTTTTTTCAAAAAAATCATCAATCATATTTGAAATCCTCAATTTCAATTCCTTAGGCTTCAAATCATTAATTTCATCAGCATCTGTCGCACTCTCTAAAGATAACTTAATCCATATTGAAAGATGCTGTATCAAAGATTCATTAAAAAAATTGAGATTATTTGCGATTTCAGAAAACTTTTTATCATTCATTATTTTCGTCAAACTACTTTCATTCTTTGAATCATCAGCTTCACTTTTTTTCTTTTTTTTCTCAGAAGAAAGAAATTGCTTTATGGCTTGATTTTTAATTTGTTTCAACGCTTGCTCAAAATAATCTCGAATAATTTGAATTTTTTCTTCTTCAAGCCCATTATCCTCCTTGATAATATTGACACTTAAACTCAGTAATGGCTTTAATAAAAAAGCTATGTCAAGAGCTATAGATTGCATCAATAAATCGTTCTCATGGCTATAAAGCGAGATAGACTGATTGATTTTCGGTCTATTTACTTTTTTAATCATCGATGAAAGTTGTAATTTCTTCAAAGAATCTTTGAAATTTTTATATGCTGAGTTTGATTTTATCGACTCACAATCATCTTGAAGAGAATTGCTTTCATCATCAAGTTTGTAATGGGAAAAATTCCCCTCTTTCAAATTAATAATTTCATCCTCGTTTACGATTTTATATATTAATTCGAGAACATCATTTTCTACATTTTCAATATTATTTTTGCTCATCATGATGCCCTACTTTTTATTAAAAATATTTTTATCCAATGAGCCAATAATAGCAAGTATTTTGTAATAAGAAAGCAGATCGGCATGTTGCATTTTGATTAAATTAACGTTTGCATTAAAATATTCAAGTTCTGCATTCAAAACATCGAGAGTAGTTCTTGAGCCAAATTGCGCCTCTTTTCTCACTGATTCCAAAGCACTTTTATTAAAAGCGACAACATCTTTTGATGAAACAATATTCGCATTCGTCGTTTGCAAATCCTCCCAAGTTGCAGTAATTTTACTATCTAATTCATATTTAGCATTTTTATAATCATAAATTGCTCTATTTACTGCATATTTTGCCTGAAATATTTTGCTATATTCCGCACCACCATTAGGTATGAGTGGAACAGTAAGGCTTAATTCATTCGCTTCCTGCTTTTTTATACCTTCGAACAAGCGGTTGTCATCATTTCTCACTCTCGTTCTAGAATAAGAAAAATAAGGCAAAGCAGCACTTGTATTGATAGCGAGATCTTCTTTGCTCAATCTTTGATTCATATTTGAATATCTCAAATCCAGATTATTTTTTTTCGCTAATTTTGCGAATTCGTCAAATGTATTTGGAATTTTTGGTAATTCTTTTGGAAAGAATAGATTTTTTGGCTCAACTCCAAATATTTGAATAAAATTTGCTTTTGAAACTTTTAATCTACCCTCAGCCTGAATTTTTGTTGATTCCGCACCGGATAATCGAGCTTTTGATTGCTCTACGTCTGTTTTTGTTACCTCTCCAAAATCAAAACGACGCTTCACTAAATTTGCATATTTTTTCAAAATATCTACATTGTCCACCGATGTTTTTAAAATTTCTTCATCTCTTATAACGGATAAATAACTATCAATCGCATTCAATAACAAATTCTGTTCATTTATTCTGAAAGATATTTTTTGTGCCTCCATCTTTGTGATTTCTTTGACAGGTTTCATTATCGTTCCTCCTGCTGAAAGATTTCCTGTGATTGCGAAAGTATCTTTATCTTTATTTCTTGTGCCGAGATCATTTGTTGAGCCGTCTATCATTGTAAAAGTGGCGCTCTGATATAAAGTTTTTCCATATCTTATATCTGGCAAAACAGAGAGCAAAGAGCCAGCCGTTGCAGCTTTAGACTCCTTCACTTTCATTTTTTCAGACTTGAGTTGATTATTTTTTTTATAAAATATATTTATCGCTTCATTTAATGACATCGCTTCGGCCTTATTGATAAGAAAAATAAACAATGCAATTGTAGAAAGGATTTTTTTCATTTACTGATTTTGTTAAAATTAATACATTATTATTGAATATTTTTTGTTTTTTTTCAATTTTTATTTTATAAAATCGTAAACAAAGTTCACAATTTTGCTATGATTGATAAAATTTTAAATAAAATAAAATGATTTTTGCAATTGGAATCGGTAGTAACTTAGGTGATAGAATATCAAACATCGAAAAATCAATCAAATTCATTGAAGATTCAGGAATTCGAGTTTTAAAAAAATCCATCATTTATCAAAATAAAGCTTGGATTCCTTCAGAAGCAGAAAATAAAAATGAATATGATATAGATTTTTTTAATTGTGCAATCTTGTGCGAAAATGGGAATTTATTGCCAAATTCGATTTTGACGATTCTTAAAGAAATTGAAAAAAAAATGAAAAGATTTGAAAAGCTTCGTTGGTCACCAAGAATCATAGATTTAGATTTGCTTTTTTATGACGATTTAATTATTAAAAGTGAAAACCTAGCTCTACCTCATTATGCGATTTTTGATAGACCTTTCGTATTACTACCATTATTACAAATTATTCCACATTGGATTCATCCAATAAATAAAAAATCCATCGCTGAAATCTGCCAAGAAAAGCAACTTTCCTCAAAAAATGATGATTTTACAAATACGCTTCCTTTTTTCCCAAAAATTATGGGAATTGCAAATCTTACGCCAGATTCATTTTCTGGTGACGGATATTTAGTATCAGACGACACAAGAAAAGATAAAATTATCGACGAAATATGGCAAAAATTTCTTGATGGTGCATCGATTTTAGATTTTGGTGCTCAATCAACTCGACCAAATAGCGATATCATTCCTCACGAAAAAGAAATCGAGAGAATAAAAGGCATTATGAATATTTTTTTTGAGAAAAAGTTTCATCAATCAAAAATTTTTCCACAAATCTCAATTGATAGTTTTTATCCTGAAGTGATTGAGTATTGCATCAATCATTATAAAGTCGATATCATAAACGATGTGAGCGGGTTGCGAGATGAAAGATTATTGAATTTTGTGGCGAATTCAAATAGAAAAATTGTTTTAATGCATAATCTCGGTATCCCTGCGGGCAAAGAAAATTTAAAAAATTCTTGCGATGTTATAAGTGAGCTTAGTGAATGGTTTGAAAAAAAAATCGAACAAATTTTAAATTACAAAGGTGGGTCTATAAAAAAAGAACAAATTATTTTAGATGTTGGAATTGGATTTGGAAAAACAATTGTTCAATCTTACGAAATAATAAAAAAAATCGAAGAATTTAAAAAATTTGGAATTGAAATTTTATTCGGCCATTCAAAGAAATCATTTATGAGAAATATTTCATCGTCGGAAAATCGAATCAACGAAACATTAGCTATTTCATTAAAAGTTGCAAAACATATAAATTATTTAAGAATTCATGATGTAAAAATTCACAGCGAAGCTCTTGCCACTAGCAATTATATTGACGAATGTTAAAATTGTGGACAAATATATAAATATCAAATTTATGAAAAAAAATGTAGCTCTTCTATTCGGCGGGCAAAGTGCAGAGCATGAAATCTCTGTCATTTCTGCAAAAAATATTTTTACTGCGATGGATAGAGAATTATTCAATCCGATTCTCATCGGAGTCAGTAGGGCTGGTTGCTTTTATCGTTTCGATGATGAATCGTTCATGAAAATTACAAAAGTTGATGATGAAAATACAGAAAATAAATTGATAAATTTTTATCGATATCCCAATAAAACAACTTTAAACGATGGAACAATCATTCATTGTGTTTTTTGTATTATTCATGGCCAATCAGGGGAAGACGGTGTGATTCAGGGATTCTGTGAAACATATAATTTGCCTTATGTTGGGTCAAATATAGTCTCGTCAGCTCTCTGTATGAATAAAGAATTTTCAAAAATTGTCGCACAAGAAAATCACATCAAAACCCCAGAATTTATAGTGTTTGGAGAGAATGATGTGATTGATTATGATGATTGCGTAGAAAAATTTGGCACAACTTTTTTCATGAAAATAGCAAACCTTGGCTCTTCGATAGGTGTATATAAAATCAAATCCTATGAGGATTACAAAGATGCATTGGAAAAGATTTGGAGATTTGGCGAAAAAGTTATCATTGAAAAATGCGTTGAAAATGCTCGTGAAATCGAAATCGCTGTCTTCAGCAATGATGAAATCATTATCGTTTCTGATGTTTTGGGTGAGATAAAGCCAAATCGTGAGTTTTATGATTATGAGGCAAAATACTTAGATCCAAATGGTGCAAGCCTCATCATCCCTGCAAAATTAGAGCATAAGATTATTGATGAAATCAAAGAAATAGCGATTAATATATATAAAGCTTCAAATTGTTATGGCTTGGCGAGAGTAGATTTTTTGATAAATGATGATGGGGTTTATTTTAATGAAATAAACACACTCCCCGGCTTTACAAACATTAGCATGTATCCAAAACTCTTTGCAGAAAGGGGAATTTCATATCAAAAATTAATTACTATGCTTATCGATGGAGCATTCACAAGAAAATCTCGCTCTGTTGATGGATTGATGAGGGATTAGTGCAAGATATCAATTATAGCTCCGAATCTTTTTCTGTGTAATCCCCTGTTTGCGAAATTGCATTAATTATTAATTCGTCGATGCAAACATTATCATTTAAATTTGCAACAAAATATACTGCATCAGCTATATCTTCTGGGTATAGTGGCTTGAATTCTTTATACATATCATCTAACTTCTCTTTATTGCCACCGCAAGCACTGAGAAAAAAATTTGTTTTCGCTTTCCCAGGATGTATAGCTGTTACTTTTATTTTGTATTTCATCAAATCAACTCTCAACCCTTTAGAAAAAGCGTCAATTGCAAACTTCGTTAAAGAATATAAATTCCAACCCCTTCCAACAATTTTTGCACCAATCGAACCAATATTTATAATGTGACCATGCTTTTTACTTATCATATCGGGTAAAATTTTATGCGTTGTATATAAAGCCCCCTTGATGTTCGTATCGATCATTGAATCAATGTCTTCGATTGTCATATTTTCAAAAGTATTCAAACCGACTCCACAACCAACATTGTTCACTAAAATATCTATTTTTTTAAATTCTGCAGGGATGCTTTTTATAGCCCCGCTTACCTCATTTTCTTTTGAAACATCAAATTTTAATGTCAAAACTTTATTATTATATTTTTTTATTAAATCTGATTTTACTTCTTGCAAAGCATCTTCATGTCTACTAGTTATAATGCAATTCCATCCAGCTGATGAAAATTTTTCAGCAATTGCCTTGCCAAAACCAGATGTACCACCTGTGATAAGTATCGTCTTCATATTTCTATATAGAAGTAAAATAATAATATATTATCTCATAAGGATATTAAAAGTTTGTTATTAAAAAAAATAATTTTTCTCAATATTTCTTCATTTAATAAATATTTTTACTGCTTTCTTGGAAGAAAATTTATATATAATACAATTATAAAGTAAAATA
>CAIPFW010000109.1 GCA_903864455.1 uncultured Anaplasmataceae bacterium
CTTTGAAGAGGCTTTAAAAGGTGCGGTTGAAAGTAATGTTAAAAAGGTATGAGTGAAAAATATCAAATATCTCTTTTATATGAAGGTGAGGAATATAAAAACGGTGAAATGAATATTAAAGATTTTGCTCCTTCACTGCTTGCGTTTGGCGAGATTGTAGAAGAAGTAAATCAAGCTTTGAATAAAGAAGAGGTAAAAATTAAAACAACCATTAGCCCTGACTTTAAAAATAATTGCTTTAGATGTGAATTATTTGTTAATACAACATTTTTAGAAAAAATAAAAAACTCTCTTGGTATTGTTGAGCCTATTAAGGTGGAAACAATTTTAAGTGTTGCAGGCTTTTTGCAAGAAAATGCAATTATTATAGGGGGTGCTACTAGTGGGAGTGTAATTGTTAGTTATCTTGCTTGGCTTGTAATATCTAAGCACAAAAAAATCAAAAACGAAACAAAGCTTTCAAACGGTAATGTAGAAATATGTTTAGAGGATACTGAAACTAAAATTGAAACTACACATCAAATATCTTTTAATGTATTTTGTGTAATAAAATATCTTTACACCAATAAAAAAACCAAAACAAAATTGAATGACGCTTATAAAAAGCATTTACAGCCCGTTGGTTATTTAAAATATGAAGCACCACAAAACAATAAAAAGGGGGAAATTAAGGAAGATGTTAAAGAAATAGTATTACATAACATACAAGAGCAAGAGTGGGAAACGGAAAAAGAAGAGCAAATGTCGTCTTCTGAAATTGAAGATATTTTAATACTGCTTACGCCTACAAGTAAAAATGATTGTATGTGGGAATTTGAAGAAGGTGAGAATAAAAAGAAATATAATATGCTAGATAAAGAATTTTTTGCAAAATATAAAGCAAAAGAAATTAAATTAGGTGGAAGGGAAAAAATGCATTTAAAAATTAGAATAGATAATTATAATAAAGGAAAAGGAAGTATGCGAAAAGAATACTCAATTTTAAAAGTAATAGAAATAATTGAAGAAAAAGATTTATTTAATCAATAGCCTTTTTACTTACTACCTTTTTGTATATAATTACCAAAGATACCTACAGAAACTTTCAAAAGAAATATAATATGAGGTTTAACATAATATCCGGAATAGTAAACTTAAAGAATGGCTTTGCATTTGCATAAACAAAAAGAACGAGGAATAGTATGTTATGGCAGAGAAGTTTGCTAATTTAATTGGAAGTCCCCGCACGTAAGCACTTATGTTGATATAATCTCAAAGGAGAACCCACGAGGCTCACTGCATTAATATTAAAGCTACATTTTAATTTTGTCAAGCAGAACTTTGGCATTGCCTAAAAAACGGTAACTATATATTTACTTCCCATAAACCAACGTCCTAATTCTTTTTAACCGTTAGGCATTTAGTAAAAAGACTTTGAAAATCCTTGTTATCGGCAACTATTTCCTGTAGAGCTTTCTTGTCCTTCAATATCGGCATTGGTTTTTGCTTTTTTATTTTTTTGATGGTTATTTGCTTTTTCATAATGAGCTACTAAAAGGAAGTGATTTAATATAATTTTCCATAAATCGCCAGTCTGGTTCGCCTTGTGGGGTTGCTGGGAGTTTGATTTGTGTGTTACACAGCCTGTCAGCGTCCACAACTCTTCCGTAGGAATATCTAATTCTTTCAAGATTTATAATTGGCACAAGAAATAACGCCCGATACACGTTCAATTCAAATTTTGGCATCATTGCCTTAACTCTTGTAAAAATAGCACTTTTTTCTTGTTGATAAAACGCCCTACCTCCTTCCCCTATTGAAACAACGGATATAAAATTCTCGTATATTTTGTTGCTATCAAATTTAATTTTTTCCTTAATACCGTTATTTGTAGTTAAATTTTCAACGGAATTAACTATATAACCAGTTTTTTGATATTGACTAGGTTTGTCCCCACCAGTGAATATATCAAATAAATTACTTATACCAAAATTTTTCCAACCCCTTACATCCAACTCTACCTTACCTTCATTCAGCGCCTTGTTTGAAATCGTTCTAATTTTTTGTTTATATACAAAAGCAGGAATTGATTCTTTTGTTGGGATTAAAAGATTGGTGATGCGGTTTTGTTTTGGTTTTCTAGCATAGGAAAATTTATGTCTATTGCTTGTTATACATTTTGCATAAAACAGCTTTTCTGTAATTGTTAGTGGTATTTTCTCCACCAAGGCAATAACATTGCTATTTGGCGCAAATTCAAATGACGACACATACGCATAACTATGCGAACCTTCTCCATCCGTTGAAATATAAATTGTGTATTGTGGAAATATTTTGTTTTGCGGTACTGAATTCTTATCAATATATCCATCCAGACTACTTTCATAAGATTGTGCTGGTCTTATATATGGTATAAAATCATTGCCTTCTTTTACATTTTTCACAATAACATTGTTTTTTGCAACCCCATTGTGTATCTCAAAATACTCGCTCAATTTAACTAATTTCATCATATTTCACTTTAAATGCAACATAGTCTTTGATGGTTTTCATAAAATCTTCTTCCGTAAGTGTGGAGTAATCCGTTTCCATATAAGCCTCTGCACACCATTCATCTTCTGCGGTTATTGATTTATTAACACTCAAACCAACAATGCTTTCTTTATTAATAAAGGCGTTTTTCCAGCTTTGTTTTATTTCTTGCCATTTGTTATTTTTATCAACTCTACCACTAGTTTTGTGCTTTACAAAGCCGTCATCCTTGAAATATCCAAAGAATGTTTTTTTGCTTGCTGAATGTGAATTGTGAGCTTTAAAAACCAATATGCAAGTATTGACGCCAACTGGATGGAATAAATCGTTTGGCATTGAAAATGTTGCCTCTAAAGTGTGTTTTGATAGTAGTCTTTTTTTAACTTCTAAAACTTCTTTGTTGTCTGAAACGACGGTAGACATTTGACAAATTGCAACACAAAGCCCATCTTTTGCAAGACATTCAAGTGTGTTTTCAATAAATTCAAGTTGTTCACCTGCATTGCCGTCTTGATATGGTGGATTTAAAAAGCCTTTTGTTGGCTTTTGTGCTTTAATAATATCCTTATTTTTTTCATCAAAACAACTGCCATATAAAATATGGCTTTTTCCATCGCCTCGCATCATCATATTAGAGCAAGCGTGAGAAAACATATCCGCCCTTTTTTCAATACCTATTAGCTGACTTGACTTAATTTTTTGTTGTTTATCCGTATTGTTGCCAGCGTTTTTCAACATATAATTCATTGCAGAAACAAGAAAGCCAGCCGTACCACAACAAGGGTCAAAAACGATATCGTCAACGCTTAGCTCTGCAATATCGCAGAAGAAATCCGTAATATGCGATGGAGTTAAAACCAAACCCGTTTTTTTATCGCCCCCTGCGTATCTGATAAATTGAGTATAAAATTTACCCAAAACATCAAACTCACTTTCGTTAATATGTGGTAAAATATCTTGATTAATTGACGCAATAAAATCTCGCAAGAGAGTATTTATTTCCTCTGTTTTTGTTTTTTTGTTATAAATTTTATCTGCATTGAAGTCGTTGGTATTTTTAAATTTTGAGTATTCCGATATAATAATTTCGGTTTTTGCTATGTCTAAATTGTTCTTTTCCAACACACTTTTGCAGGCGGATAAAAGCCCTGCAATTAGTTCTTTATTTGATGTATAATGCTTGTAGCTATGCAAAAATGCTGTATTTTGCAAGGCAATTAAAATGGCACTCATTAAAGTGCATCGCTCAACTTCTGGTATGGAGTAGTTATGTAAAAAGGAATTATAATCTATGGCTTTTTTAATA
>CAIPFW010000110.1 GCA_903864455.1 uncultured Anaplasmataceae bacterium
ATCATATACTCTCCTTTTTGTTGAAAAATAACTAATTAAATATGTTAGGTATCATCGTAAATTCATAGAGACAGCAGAAAATAGATATTTAAGAGATTTAGGCGATGACGTTAAGAATAAATTGATAACTAACATGATAAGCATTTTTACTTTGAAAAACAATGATGACGAATATACAAAACGCCAAATTAATAAAAGGCTTGAACTGATCATGAAAATTCAAGAATCGACTTTAAGGAGCAAACAAATAGTTGAGAGAATTTTCTTAAATTATAAGTTTTTGTTTTCACTTTTTAACAATGATTATTTTAATGTCGCAAATTTTTGCTTAAAATTTGACTTTTTATCTGATTTGTATGAATTTATGAACATCTCAAACACAGGAGACATGAAAAAAATGATTGAGAAGGCTGTAATTAATAATACTCATTTAGTTGCAATTGCTGGTCTCATCCAATCAGTTGTTATTTCATTAAACGATTCGCTTAATCAATACCCAAAAACAGTTGGGAATCAGATTTGCTCAAAAATAAACTGTTTAAATGGCTTAAGTAATCATTTTTCAACATTTATTAGAGATTGCAATCAGATATCGATAAAAGATTGCTCGCTTGTAGCTCACGCACAGTCTTCCCAATTATTAGATGTTCGTATTCGATCACTACAAAACTTTTTCAAACAGATAATTGATTATCAAGATTTGGGCAAACGTGATGGTGTGAGCAAAAATTTTTTTTTATACGATAGAACTGTCGGATTTTTTAACTGGGATTCAGATTCAGGCAAAGCAAGCAAATTGGTTAAAGAAATAGAATTGCCATATGAACAAAATGAATATAAAATATTAAGAGTCTTCGAGGTTAAAGATAAAAAAGATAAATATGAAATAATTGCTGCAACTGAATCATCAATTAAATGCTTTGATGATAATGGGAGAGAAATATCAAAACAACAAATTAAAGCCGATGAAGTAATTAAAGATATTTTATTGGTTGGTGATAAAGGATTTATTGTTTATTATGATTACAAAAGTTATATTAACATTTTTGATACCCATTCAAAACGAGGTCTTCCTATTCATCAACAAAAATTCGACTCAAATATAACAGTTTTTAATTATAACAAAATGAAGCATTCGGGATGGATTGATAGTGATGGTAATGAGCCACAATATATATCCTTATACCTTGAAAATAATGACATCATTATTTGTCAAGTTTTAAATGAATCGTCGCAAGGTCACATAGTTATTTCCATTAAAACTGTTTTTAAACAAAACTTTCACTTATTGAAACCAATTTCTGGAGGATTTCATTTAAACGACAAGTCGGATTATTTTTTTGATTTTTTTGCAACTTCAAATGAAAATAAATTTTTATCAATCAAGTTGAATAAAAACAATGAAATAACTTGTCGAGGAATAAAATCAAATATTCAAAGAAATTCTTTTAGCATTTTAAGCTATTATCATGACATTGTCGTGCTTACAGACAATATTGAAACTTATTTTTTTGATACTAAAACTAACAAATGGTTTTCAATTTCCGATAAATTTAAGCGAGTCGTTGTTATCAAAGAAGGCGAAGACTTTTATAGAGTTTATGCGTATACGGATGCTTATTTTGAAATGTTTTTGATAAAAATAAATCAAGAGAATTATAAAATCGTAAAACTGATTAATAAATTTCAGTTTATTGATGAAATTCGATTTATTAGTTTCAGA
>CAIPFW010000111.1 GCA_903864455.1 uncultured Anaplasmataceae bacterium
GGAATGGTACCATCTTCTCAGAGCCTTTCAGATGGTCACACTTTTGTTTACAAATTCTGGAATGGTGCAATTTAAAGATGTGTTTACAGGTTTAGAAAAACCATCCTTCAAACGCGCAACCACAAGTCAAAAATGCATAAGGGCGGGTGGTAAGCACAACGATCTTGAAAATGTTGGGTATACTGCTCGCCATCACACATTTTTTGAAATGCTTGGAAATTTTTCTTTTGGTGATTATTTCAAGAAAGATGCAATTTCTTTTGCATGGGATTTTTTAACGAATCATTTATTTCTACCAAAAGACAAATTGTATGTGACGATTTATCACAACGATGATGAGGCTTTCGATTTATGGAAAAAGATTGCGAATTTAAGTGATGGTAGAATTATTCGCATCGCTACAAAAGATAATTTCTGGGAGATGGGCGATTCTGGACCATGCGGACCATGTTCAGAGATTTTTTATGATTATGGAGATAAATACAAAGGTGGCTTACCAGGATCTCCAGAGCAAGACGATGGTGAGCGATATATTGAAATTTGGAATTTAGTTTTCATGCAATTTGAAAAAGTAAATGGAGAATTGAAACCTCTGCCAAAAAAATCTGTTGATACAGGTATGGGGTTAGAAAGAATTGCAGCGGTATGTCAGGGAGTGCACGATAATTATCAAATCGATTTATTCCAAAAAATCATTGATAAAATCGCTATTCTGAGCGGACTTATCATTCAAAAAGATATGCAAAATCAAAATTATATATGTGCTAGAGTGATAGCCGATCACCTTCGCTCATCATGTTTTTTAATTGCAGATGGAGTCAATCCCGGTAATAACGGTCGTGAATATGTTTTGAAAAGAATCATTCGTCGTGCAGTGATTTATTTGTATAAAATGGGTTGTAGAAATAGCTTAATATATAAATTAGTCGATACGCTTGTTGAATTAATGGGCGATATATATCCAGAATTAAAAAACCATCACGAAAAAATCAAAAATATAATACAAGCTGAGGAGGAAAGTTTTTTTGATACGATTATTCGTGGCTTCAAAGAATTTGATGAAATTTTATCAACTCTCGGCAATGCAAAAATACTTTCTGGTGAAAAAGCATTTAAATTGTACGACACATTCGGGTTACCATTGGATTTAACGATAGATATTGCTAAATCTCATAATCTGGAAGTTGCGATTGATGAGTTTGATACATTGATGAATGAGCAAAAAAATCGCTCAAAAGCTTCTTGGAAAAGTGATTCTAGTCAAAATGTAAAAAATAATGAGAATTTATTGCAAATTGTCGAAAAGCATGGCGAAACGATTTTTCTTGGCTATGAAAATGACGAGACACATTCAGAATTAATAGCGATGATTGATGAAAATGGAGATTTGAGAGAGCAATCGCAAAAAACTTCTAAAATTCAATTAATTTTTAAATCCACGCCTTGTTATGGTGAGTCTGGAGGGCAAATTGGTGATAGTGGAGAAATTTTAAATGATAAAAATGAATGTATTGCGAAAATTTATGATGTAAAAAAAATATCTGGTTTATTTGTCCATGAGTGTGAAATTTTAAAAGATATTCAATGTGGCGATAAATATTTCATTCGAATCAATAAAGAAAAAAGGCAAAAAATTCGAGCGAATCATACAGCGACGCATATTTTGCATAAAGTTTTGAAAGATGTGGTCGATAAAAATATCAGCCAAAAAGGTTCATCTGTAAACGATGAGAAGTTGCGTTTTGACTTTAATTGCTCAACTCCATTGACAGATAAGCAAGTAAATGAAATTGAGTCACGAATTAACCTTGTGATCTCTGGGAATTTTGATGTGAAGACGACAATCATGAAACGTGATGATGCTGTGAAAACAGGAGCGATGGCACTTTTTGATGAAAAATATGCTGAAAATGTTCGAGTTGTTTCTGTGAATGGCAATTTTTCGATTGAATTATGTGGCGGAACCCATGTAAAAAATACAAATGAGATTTTATTATTCAAAATTGTCAAAGAAGAAGCAATTGCATCTGGAATTCGCAGAATTGAAGCGATAACGAGCAATGAAGCTTTTAAATTTTTAAATGAGAAGTTTTATCTTTTTAAAGAAATTTGCGACGAGTCAAAGAACAAAATGGATACTCTTGGCAATTATTTAAACAATATTCGTGATAAAAATAAAAATTTAGAAAAGGAATTAAGTGATATGAAGCGTGAATCTATTTTTAATGAAATAAAAAATATAAAAAGTGAAAAAGTTCATAACATTGAATTGATAATTTTTAATGGAAAGAATTTTGATTCCAAATTATTGCGAGAAATTTCGTTAAAATTCATTAATGAGAGAAATAAAATTTATCTCATTACAAACAAAATTGAGAATAATTTATCGATATTTTTGATTTGCACGAATGATATTTCTGAAAAATATTCTGCAAGTGAAATTTTAAAAAAATTATCAAGCGATTTGAATTTTAAGTCAGGCGGTGGAAGTAAAACAATGGCTTCAACAGGAACGAATGAGAATGTTGATTTTAAAAAATTAAACGAAAAATTGATTTCGACAATTAATTTTGAATTAAATATTAATTAAAAGATATTGACAAATAATAAAAATCAAAATATAATTTTTTATTAAATTTTTTGATAAAAGTTATGTCGTCGCTTAATTCAATTTTTTACTCAAAAAAGCATATTTTTGAATTATATTCTGATGAAAATGATAAAGGTGCTGATTATCATAATATGAGTTTAAGTCTTAATAAAGTAACTGATGAAAGTAGTTGGTGGTCAGTTCTTCATAGAATTACACCAATTGTATCAACATATTATTCTTGTTTTGTTCAAAAAGTAGAAAAAGAAATTTCATTTCAAGGGGATTTAAGTGTAGATGGAGAAATCTATAGTAATATTCATGGAACATGTTCTTTTTTAACAAATGATTACTGGGTTCAATATGATGACTTAATAGAACTCAATTATAAACTATATAATGCCGATAATGAATTATTATTTGAGTTTCATTCTGATTTTTCTCACGTTGATGGTAATAATGTTAATTATGTTCATCAAAATATTTCCGATTTAACGTTCATCCATTAAATCATTCAGCAATCGCAGGATAATTATTTAAGATATTTTCATTGAAAATAATATTTTCCCCTGAAATTAGTTCTCGTTTTAAATTCTCTGTATTTTGTGCAAAAACAGAAAAAGAGAAATCATTATTTTTCAATTTTATATTGAGAATTTTTGAATTTTTAAAAATAGAATTATGAAGAACGGAGTATGAAAAATCTGCATTATCGATTAGATTTGTCATAAAGAGGTTGTTTATTCCACCGCTATTTTTCATTTGAAAATAATTCAAATTGCTATTTGAAATATTATTTTTATAAAATGCGCTATTATATATTTTCAATTTTAATTTGACTCAAAAAACTTTAAAGCAACCAAAAAAAAATGGAAATTACGAAGCCAGTAAAATA
>CAIPFW010000112.1 GCA_903864455.1 uncultured Anaplasmataceae bacterium
TCTTTTAAATGCGAAATCATCAATTCTTAATCATTATTTTCTATTATGAATAATAATTCAAATAAAAAATTATGTTTTTTCCAGATTTCTTTCAGACATTTTGCTCCGAAAATTCGGAGATTTTCCTTCAATATCAAAATTTTTATCTTGCAGAATTACTTAAACTCAATAAATCTCTTGGAAAAGCAAAAGAAGATTTTCTTTTTGCATTGTCGGTGAATCATCATCAAGCCTTTACAAATACAGTTTTGTTTTATATAGAAAATGAGATAAATCCAAAAGTGGATGAGTTGCAAAAATTAAAAAATAATTTCTATATCAAATTGTATCTAGACTCCATTTCACCAAAAAACTTTCCATTTTTAGACCAAAATTTCATCAAAATGTCAAAAGAGAAAAATTATCAAAATTTGATTGACGGCTTTAAGCATTTTCTTGAGGACATGAATGATGGGCATTTGAATCACACTTGCAAAAATGATTACAAGGTTGGTGAGACTCTCGCTCACACAAAAGGAAAAATTGTTTTTCAAAATTCATTGTTTGAATTGATATGCTATGAGCCAAAAGACCAGATAAATTCAATTCCAATTTTATTGGTTCCTGCGTGTATTAATAAATATTATATTTTTGATTTACAGGAAAAAAATTCACTTATTAAATGGCTTCGAGATAATAATTATCAGGTTTTTGTGATTTCTTGGGCAAATCCAGAAATGGAAAATCCAAAAATAAATTTCACTTTTTCAGATTATATTTATGCAATTGAGTCTGTGATTTCAAAGGTTACGCAGGAGTTTGGTTTTAAAAATTTGCATTTGGTTGGCTATTGTTTGGGTGGAATTTTTACAGGAATTGTTGCGTCAATTTTAAAATCGAAAAATATTCATTGCATTCAATCGCTCTCCTTTCTCACCACACAATTAGATTTCAGCAAGCCGAATGATTTTTCGATATTTTTGGAAAAATCATCATGGGAGATGATTAAAATGAAAGTTTTGCAAACAAATTCCATGGATGGAATATCAATGCATAATTTTTTTAATTTCATAAAATCAAAGGAAATGGTTTTTCAATACATCGTCGACAGTTATTATTATGGCGAAAAAAGATGCAAAATTGATTTTTTATCTTGGAATGACGATTCAACAAATATTGCGAGTAATTTTTATATTGAGTATATCGAATCGACATATATGAACGATTTAATCGCAAAAGGTGAAATGAAAGTTGATAATTTTAAAATCGATTTATCAAAAATCGATGCACCAACATACTTTCTTGCAACAGAAAATGATCATATCGTTCCTTGGAAAGATTCATATAGATCATTACCGTTGTTTAAAAATTCAAAAAGAAGATTTGTTCTTGGTGGGTCGGGTCATGTTGCAGGAGTTGTAAACCCCCCAATCAATCAAAAATATAAATATTTTACGAATGATGAAAAAATGAACGCATCTCATGACGATTGGAAAAATAGCGCAACAGAATTCAAAGGTTCGTGGTGGGTCGATTGGCTAGCATGGATGGATAGCCAAAATAGTAAACAAATTAAAAATAATTATGAAAAAATGCCGTTTATTTCAGAGGCACCAGGAGAATTGGTGAAGAAATTATGTTAGTAATTTTTGGATAAAGATTTAGATTTAGATTAATTACTTTATTGATGATTCTTAAAAATGAATTAAAATCATATTAATTTTACTAAAC
The DNA here is from genome assembly GCA_903864455.1 of uncultured Anaplasmataceae bacterium. Classification (GTDB taxonomy): domain Bacteria; phylum Pseudomonadota; class Alphaproteobacteria; order Rickettsiales; family CAIPFW01; genus CAIPFW01. The sequence goes on from CAIPFW010000112.1 coordinate 1,711, forward strand.
TAATAATTTATGGATGAAAAACAAGTTAAACTAATGGATGCATTCTTGGATGAACAA
>CAIPFW010000113.1 GCA_903864455.1 uncultured Anaplasmataceae bacterium
AAAATCACAAATCACAAAAATTTTAGTAAAAAGAGTGAAACCATTCAAAATGAATGCAAATGTTGAAATATCTGGTTATATCGATGCAAAATATACAATTACTATAATTCCGCAAACCGATGGAATAGTAAAAGATATACTTGTATCTCAGGGGCAAAAGGTTAATGAAGGCGATATAATTCTTGAAATAGATGAAAAAGATAAATTGACCGATTTGAAAAGGGCGGAGCAATTATTAATTCAAAAAAAGAAGGAGCTAACGATTAGCGATAATTTATTAAAAACGGGAGATACACCCCTTACTCTCAATAATCAAGTTAAAACAGCTTATCAAGACGCAGTTACACAACTTGAAAAAGCAAAAAATCAATTAAATTTCACAAAAGTGAAAGCTACGATTTCTGGATATGTTGATAAAATCGATGTAAAAAAAGGCGATTATATTGACGGTAGAACCTCAATAACAAAAATATTTGATGATAAAAATTTCATTGCGATTGTATCGATTCCACAGTCAAAAATACAAATGATCGATGTTGGTCAAAAAGCAAAAATACTCATTAATGAGAAAGAGTTTAATGGTGCGGTCAGCTTTATAAGTAACATAGCGGACTCACGAACTAAAAATTATTACAGCGAGATAAATTTAAATTTGAGTGACAAGGATAAAGCTTTTATTGTAAAAATGCTTAATTCCCCAGCACAAATAAAAATCTCTTACAAAGAACTTCCTGCAATTCAACTCAGCGATTCGGCAACATATTTAAATGATGATGGATATTTAACACTGAAAATTTTAAATTCGGATAAAAAAGTATCATCAATTCCTGTTGAGCTTTTAAGTAGCGATAAAAGTGGCAACTCTTGGTTTTATAGCGAAAAATTGAATAATAAAAATGAAATTGAAGTGATTGTAAGAGGTGGTGGATTTATCAATGATGGTGATGAGATAGAATCGATTGAATATATGAATTAATTTCATATGTATTCAATCAAGATATATTAAAAAGAAAGCTAAAAAATCCTACATATTTTGTAGTATTGCAATACTTTCAATAGTAATTTCTATTTAATGAGTTTAAGCATTTTAATAGATTTTTTTTTAGCTTTTGTTTTCTTAGAATTTCTAGGAAATGTTATATTTATAATGGATGATATATTAATATTGCTTTCAAATTCAAATAAATCACTAGCAATTACAATTAGTTCGCCACTCATATACCCAAAATCTAAATTTGCTACAACAAGTGTATGGTCTGAGCTGATTAATATCAATTGATTATTTGCTACAACAAATTCAACAGTAGAATGATCAATATCTTCTAAATAAGAAACGATAGAATTTAAATAACTCAATCCAAATCCAACGATAGAAATATATTCATCACCATTAACGAAATATAATTGTTCTCCAGAAGAAGCGATATTTACATACACCCCGCTTACTGTTGGCTTATTATTAATCACAACCAATTGACCATCTATAATTGCAAGTTCAGGCAATGGTTTTACTGTAAGAGGTTTTACAGGTTTGTTTGTTGTGATAGCTTCAGGTCTATCAATCACAACTAATTGACCATCTATAATACCTAATTCTA
>CAIPFW010000114.1 GCA_903864455.1 uncultured Anaplasmataceae bacterium
AAGGTGATGTTGATGGAGCAAATTTTTCGAGCTCAATCAATTGTTGAAAATAGTGATTATCATCATTGAATTGAAGTGGGGAAAAATTAAATTTAATACATCTTATGTTTTTTGCTCACTCATTCAAAACACCTTCGTTGACTTTTTTTAATTAATTATGTATTATTTCAAAAAGTCAATATTAATAATAAATGCCAAAAATCCTAGATTATCAAATTAAAGAATATCATTTTGATGTAATCGTTGTTGGTGGTGGTGGCTCTGGATTACGCTCAGCCGTTGGGTTAGTCGAGGACGAGAATTTATCTGTTGCTTGTATAACAAAAGTTTTCCCAACTCGTAGTCATACCGTAGCAGCTCAAGGTGGAGTCAGTGCAGCTCTGGGTAATATGGGCGAAGATAAATGGCAATGGCATGCTTACGATACAGTAAAGGGTTCTGACTGGCTTGGTGATCAAGATGCAATTGCCTATATGTGCAAAGAGGCTTTACCCGCGATTCTCGAACTTGAGAAATATGGTCTACCTTTTTCCAGAAATAATGAAGGAAAAATATATCAACGACCATTTGGTGGAATGACAACAAACTATGGTGATGGTCCACCAGCACAGAGAACGTGTGCTGCTGCTGATAGAACTGGCCATGCGATGCTTCATACTTTATATCAACAATCATTAAAACATGGCGTTGAATTTTTTGTTGAGTATGTAGTAATCGATTTATTATATGAAAATAAAGAATGCTATGGAGTTTTAGCTTGGGATTTGACAAAAGGAGAGTTAGCGATTTTTTACTCATCTTTAACGATTTTAGCAACAGGTGGTTATGGAAGAGCTTACTTCTCTGCCACAAGTGCTCATACTTGCACAGGTGATGGCGGTGGGATGGTTTTGAGGGCAGGGTTACCATTACAAGATATGGAGTTCGTGCAATTTCACCCAACAGGAATATACGGTTCGGGATGCCTCATGACAGAAGGATGTAGGGGAGAGGGTGGTTACCTTTTGAATTCACTAGGTGAGAGGTTTATGGAAAGGTATGCACCAAACGCAAAAGATTTAGCATCTCGTGATGTAGTTTCTCGTTCAATGGCAATGGAAATTCGTGATGGTCGGGGGGTAGGGCCGAATAAAGATTACATTTATTTGACTTTGACTCACCTAAGCCCAGAAGTGATTCACGAAAGATTGCCAGGGATTTCTGAAACGGCGAAAATTTTTGCAGGTGTTGATGTGACGAAGCAACCAATTCCTGTTATTCCAACGGTGCACTATAATATGGGTGGAATTCCAACAAATATTCATTGTGAAGCTCTAGATGAGAATTTAAATGTTATAAAGGGATTGATGTCTATTGGTGAAGCGGCTTGTGTATCAGTTCATGGAGCAAATAGACTTGGCTCAAATTCATTGCTAGACTTGGTGGTTTTTGGAAGAGCTTCTGCAAAAAAAGCATTAGAGTTATTTAAGACAGGGTTTTATAATTATGGTGAATCGAAATCCAGAAATTGTAATGAAGCGATTGAAAAGCTAGTCAAGGAATTTCACGAGCTTCGCTATTCAAACGGAGATAATAAAGTTGCCGATGTTCGTTTGAGAATGCAGAAAATTATGCAACAAGATGCTGCAGTTTTTAGAACTGAAAAATCATTGCAAGATGGAATAAAAAAACTTCTAGATTTGGCAAAAAATGAATACAAGAATTTGTCAATTACTGATAAATCTTTGATTTTTAATACAGATTTGGTTGAAGCGTTAGAGCTGAGAAACCTTATGCCACAAGCATTAGCTACGATTATTTCTGCCGAAAATCGAAAAGAGTCTCGTGGTGCTCATGCTCGTGAGGATTATCAGGATAGAAATGATGGAGATTGGATGAAACATACGATGATTAAGTTGGATTGCGATAAATTCAATCATTTGATTTCATATCGTGAAGTGATTTTAGAAACGAAATCTGATGAAGTTGAAAGTATTCCACCGAAGCCAAGAGTTTATTGATTTTATTTTATTTATGCCCACATCAGTTACAAAAAAAATATGGAAGATGGAATGGAATGCAATCAGAATGTCTTGCTCTGGTGACAGAGCGAATGGAGATGCCTTTCTTGCGCAATCTAATCCGGAATACTATTATCAAAAAATGACTCCTAAGGAAAGGATTAGTGCTTGCTCTTTTGCATTCATAGGTGCCTTTATATTCACAATCGCTACTCCATTTACAGTAATGTTTGATTTCTCTAAATTTACCTATGATTCTTGCGTAAGCTGTAAATCTGTAATCGTAAATTTATAATAAAAAAATTGAATTATATGGAATATATACTGTATTCTCAAGCCAAGCTCAATCTTTTTCTTCATTTAATCGGTAGAAATGAGAAAAATTACCATCTCATTCAAAGTGTTATGCATTTTACTGATTTAAGCGACAAAATTTATATTAAAAAAAGCGATGAATTGAAAGTGAAATTTGTTTTTAATGATGACATTATTTTTCCTCAAATAGATGAAAAAAACAATTCTATGATCAGAATCATTCAAACATTTTGTAAAAAATTTGATTTAAATGAAAATTTTTCAATTTTTGTTGAGAAGAATATACCATCCGGCGGGGGTCTGGGTGGTGGATCTGCAAATGGAGCGACAATTTTAAAATTTTTACAAAAATACTATAATTTAGAAATTTCGCAAAAAGAGCAAAGCGAATTAGCGTTAACAATCGGATGTGATGCTGTTGCTTGCTTACATAATGAGCCAATTCTTGTCGAAGGAGCAGGGGAAATAATTTCAAAATACAGCTTTGATAACAAAATTTATAATTCATATGTTTTATTGATTTATCCACAGATTTTTTCTAGTTCGGAAAAAGCTTATACTTCTTTTAAAGAAAATCATTATGAGTTTAGTGAAGAAATAAAATTCGATAATGATATCAAAATTGATTTAAAATTTTTAAAAAAATGCAGAAATGATTTGATGCAATGTGCGATAAAATTTTTTCCACAAATAGGGGAATTGTTAGATTTTTTGAATAGCAAATCTGATTCAGAGGATTGTTTGGTAAGAATGTCTGGTTCCGGTTCTTCATGCTTTGTTTTATCAGAAAATAGAAATTTTTTAACGCAAATAGAAAAAGAATTAAAAGTCTTGAATAGAGAATATTTTTCTCTAATTTGTAAATTTGTTTAGTGGTTTGATTCTTTTGTTTTGTCTTTGAGAAGAAATATAGTTCATAATACACAAATTGATATATTTCTTCCAAATCATAAAATTTGAAAAATCATATAAATGATATATAATATTTTTCATAAAAATAAAAATCTTTATTCATTTTATGTCTTCAAATTTTCGAAGATTTGATATATTTTGGCTTCTTCTAACAATTATAGCGTTAGCAGTTTCTGGATTATATTCGGTTGCTGTGTCAATGATGAGAATACCCTCAATTTACAAGATCTTCCACTTGCCCGATTTTTTTAAAATCTCATTAGTGATTCATGTCACATTATCGATAAATATTTTTTTTATGCTCTTTGGAATTTATCACATGCAGGTCTTTTTAAAAAGATCCTCAATGACTCAATTCCTGAAGTATTGCGCTGGGCTTTCTCTATCTTTAATCATAATTTCTGGCTTCATTCCAAATAGTTCAGCGATAATAATTAATTATATTCCACTGATTGATAATGCGTTTTTCATAATTGGCATAGCTTTATTTTTCTTGGTATTTTTATTATTTTCTATATTAACTTTAATAAAATTATTGAAAGAAAAATGGCTTTTAGTTAAAACAGATCTTCATCATCATTTTCTTTTTTCAATTTCAACCATATCAATTATCAGTTTTATATGCTTAATACTCAGCTATTTCATCAATATGAAATATATTATTGATATAAAAAACTTCCCTCTCGAAGAATTTTCTTGGGGTATAGGGCATATATTACAATTTGTTTTCGTCGAAATAGGATTTTTATCATTATTGAAAAATTTATCTGTATTTAATAAATTCTTTGAACTTGAAAAGAATCCAAAATGGATAAATAAATTTTTAATATTGAAAATTGGAATCGTTTCCATAGCTCCATTTTTTTATTTCAATAGCAGTTATTACAAATTATTCACGATTCATATGAGGTATGGAATTGCGATTTTTATTCTTCCAATTTTATTTTTATTTATTCAATCTCTGAAGCAAAAAATTAAAGAGCAGTATTTCAACTACGCAATTATTGGCTTTATTTTATATTTTTTTGTTAATTTGTATGGTGGAATTTTGGGCTTTGCAATTAGAGGTGTGAATGTTGTGATTCCTGCGCATTATCACGGGTCATTGATTGCGATTACAATTCTTTTGATGAGCTTTTTTTATGGAGCGGTGAAAAATATCGGAAAAAAAATCGATATTATGATTTTTGATTTGCGAATGAGAAAGTTAATTTTCTTCCAATTAATAGGCTATTGCTTGGGAAACATGATGCATATCACAGGGCTGATGATTATGGGTGGATATGGCGCATTAAGAAAAACCCCTGGGGATATACCGATGAATATTTTTTTTGGTAAAAATATCTTTATTGTTGGTTCGCTTCTATCTATTTCGTGTGGAATTTTGTTTATTTGTATAGCTATTATTTCTATAAAAAAAATATGTAGAAATTATACTCAGCATTTCAATTCCCACTGACTATCTGTGAGATCTGAATCGTACGCCATTCTTTTATTATAACTCAACAAATTGGAATAAGTTTAATACAAATCAGCGGGAATTGAAAGATTGCAGACTGCTATATGGATAAATTAGTTAAAGAATCTACTGGGAAAAAAATCATAACTGAATGCGCTGTAGATTCATAAAACCCATTGCATTTATTCTAAAATTTCTAAGTCTACCTTTTTCGTAGATTTTCAGATGATATAACATGAATTGAAAAACTTTCAATGTGTTTTTACAACTGTGTTATATTTTTTGAATCAATCTTTCATTATAAAGCTTCAGCTACGCAAGAAATTTCATTTAACTTGAATCTTTCAACCATTCCATCTAAAAAGCCATTTAAAGCTTTCATCGCTTTTTCCCCCGCCTCCATAACTTTCGATTGAGATTCTTCAGGCAAACTATCTAATAAAGTCTCTAGTTGCTCTGCATGCCATATGTCCGCTTTTTCATGCACTGAAAAAAATTTCACAGTTTCTTTATCGTCGATGTTGTAAAATTTACATAATCCATCTCTTTTACTTTCAGAGATTTTTGCATATTGATGCTCTTGGCTATACAAAACTCCAACTCCCGATTCAACAGACTCTCTTGATAAAGCATAAAAAGAATCTATCAATCTTTGGGTCGATGGCATAATTGTTGGACTTTCAACATCGGATTCAACGCAGCCAATTCCTAAGCAGAAATTTTTCCACAACTGAATATGGTTCACGATTCCTTTTTCCGCATCGTCATTCTCTTCGTCAGAAAGATTTTCAAGTAAAATTTTTCGAAAAGCCAAATTTTCACAAATCGAGTGAGTAGAACTCAAATATCTTGGAAAATTTTTCACTTGTTGGTAATATTGAATCGCATATTCCTTCAAAACATCCAATGTCAATAACCCTGCAGACCATAATTTATAAAAATGATGATTCAATAAATCATATTTCAATAACTCAGTTTTAAATTTTTGAGAAAATTTCATAACAGCAACCTTTTTGATTAATTATATAATT
>CAIPFW010000115.1 GCA_903864455.1 uncultured Anaplasmataceae bacterium
CAAAAATTTCTTTTTTTAATTTTCTCAAACCATTGATCTTTGCATCGCTTGGCTTTTTTGCATTGCGAGTGAATGTTGAATATCAGGAAAATCTTTTATCAGGCATTATGATTGCTGGAATAGTATTAAGTTTCATCATTTCATCATTTATAAGTTTGCGAGAAAAAAATGAAAAAAAACTAGACTTTTTAGTTTTTTTATATTTTGGTTTATTGATTCTACCGTTCATCCAAACATTTTTACGATACAATTTATTTCATCTTTTTACTCTTTTAGAATTACTTGCAATCATTGGATTTGTATTTTTAATCATCGATTATGAAGATTCAAAACTTGATTCAAAAATAACAAACGAATTAATCGAAAAGCAAAATTCAAAAAAAAACATCGCAATGAGATATTTCCTTGCTCATTGTTTTTCGGGATTGCTTTTTATGCTAGGAATCATTGGAATGATAACAAATGGGGCTTCAATTTCGCTCATTGATTTGTTTAATGGGAATATTCGAGTGAATTATCTGATCATCATCTCCTTATTCATCAATATAGCTATACCATTTTTTTCTTTTTGGTTTATACAAAGTTATTCTTCGGCTCGCTTTTCATTTTCACTTCTCATGATGTCAGGAGTAAGTAAGGTTTCTCTGATTTTGCTTTTTTTTATATCTCAAAATAACGTCATACCATATCTTGAGATTATAGGAATTGTGACGATGCTTTATGGCTCGATAATGACCTTACAAGAAATCAATATTAGAAGATTTTTTTGCTACGCTCTCGTTTCTCATAATGGATTTTTGATATTAGCTATTTCTCAAAAAATACCACAAAGTTTATTTTTAGAATGCATGACAATTTCTTTTATATTGCAGAATCTATTTGCATCGTTTATTTTTCTCGCTTCATACAATGCAAAAGATTATTATTTTTCTGAAATTGAAAAAAATATTAAAAAATATAAATTTTTGTTTTTTGCCGGCGTTGTAACAAATTGGTTTTTTATTTCGATGCCATATTCAGTTGGATTTTTTTCAAAATTCGCTATGATTCATGAAATAAATACGAGCTGGATAAAAACTGGATTTTATTGGACAACAATAATAAATATTTTTTCGCATCTTTTTATTTTTAATTATCGATTGTTTTCTAAACAAAATCTCATGTTTAACAAAAGTTTTTCACAAAATGATTATATGAAAAACATTGCCATATTTTTCATATCTATTATTCCAATTTGTCTTTTATATATTTATGTTTATAAAAATAATATCTTGCCAAGCAAAGAGATTTTTATTAAATATTCGATATTTACTTCATTTTCCTGTGTTTTATTTATTTTATTGCATAGATTTTTTACGAAAAATCAACTTCTGCCATACGATATTACAATTTTATTTGAATATTTTAAAAAACTTTTAAACGCAATTTTTTATGGGTTCAAGAAGATTGAAGATTATCTGGAAAAATATTTTAAAGCTTTGAAAAGTAACATTTCTTCAATTCCAAGCCATAAAAAATACTTGAACGCATATCATTTTGTCGCTATATTTTTTTTCTTTTGGATGTGTTTTTTTGTGTATTCGATTTGAAAATGAGTCATTGTTTGTCGTTCATTTTGTACGAATCAAAAAAGTTTTGATAATGATTGATTGCTCAAAAATAAATATGCAAAACTTTCATTTTTCTCTTGCAATGGAAGAAATAAAATAATATAATTTCTTCGTTATAACAAACATAAGTATAATCGGGGCGTAGCGCAGCCTGGTAGCGCATCTG
>CAIPFW010000116.1 GCA_903864455.1 uncultured Anaplasmataceae bacterium
AAAAAGTTAATTTATTATTAAAGTATAAATATATTGATAATATCGAAAATGTTCCACGTGGAACAATCGCTTTTTATATTAACGAGTCAATGCATTTCTATTGAATCATATAATTTTTTTACTATATAGTCCACTAATCTAAAACCTTTTTCAGTCGTGTGAAAACTTTGATTATCGATTTGTATGAGATTTTCATGAATTAAAAATTCTATCGTTTTTTTATTAAAAAAATTCTCAATTTTATCGCCAAGTTTTTCTATCGATTTTTGATGAGAAATGCCATTTTTAATTCTCAGCCCCATTATCACCATCTCCTCAATAATTTCCTTTTTTGTGAGATTATGAAGATTTTGAATGGCGTGAGAATGAATTTGTGTTGCTTCTAGCCAATGATTTGGATTATAAATATTATGAAAGCTGTAATGATTTGTGAAATCATTTCTCAAACGACTGTGAGCTCCAGGGCCAATACCGAGATAATCATCATACTCCCAATAGCACATATTATGCTTCGACCACGCTTTATTTTTCGAATAATTCGATATTTCATACGATTGAAATCCATGTTCGAGCAAAATTTTATCGGTTAAAAAATAAAACTCATTACTCAAATCGTCGTGAGGCATTTTAAATGCACCATTTCGATACATTGAAAAAAATTTTGTCCCTTTCTCAATTGTGAGTTGATAGAGAGATATATGGTCGTCGGCGAGAGTCAAAGCTTGAGTGAGTTCATGTTGCCAATCGGTCAAATTTTGCTCTGGGCGAGAATAAATTAAATCGAACGAATATCGTGGAAAAATTTCTTGAGCGTGGCGAATTGTTTCAATAGCCTCATTTGCATTATGATTTCGCCCTAAAAATTTTAAATCTTTTTCTACGAGAGACTGAACTCCGATTGAAACTCGATTGATTCCTGCATTCCGAAAGTCAGAAAATTTTTTATATTCGCTGGAAGTTGGATTTGCCTCTAAAGTTATCTCGATTGAATCATCAAAAACTCCGTTCGTTTTTAAAAAATCAAGTATATTCTTCACGACAAACGGCTCCATAAGACTTGGAGTTCCGCCACCAAAATAGATTGATTGAATTTTTCTATTCTTAAAATAAGGTAAAAAAGTTGTCAGCTCATGAATGTATGAATTCAGCCAATCGTCATGATTGATAGTTTTTGCGACATGACTGTTAAAATCGCAATATGGACATTTCGATAAGCAAAACGGCCAATGAATATATATTGAAATCGGATATTGATGCGTGAATTCAGTATGAATATTTTGTATAAATTCTAAATTCATTGCTTTTTTTAAATTTTTATTTTTTTTATATAATAAACCCATTGCGTTACTTTTTCAAACTTTAAAGACATAGAAATTTCGTAAAATATATTTTTAGCAAGAGATTTTCAGTGATAGCTGATTTATTAAACCTCAAGAATTCTTCTTGGCTAAGATGATTCTTGAGAAAAATCATGAGCTTTTAGTGTGATTTTTTGTTTAAAGAGAGTGCATAATGAGCTTAATGATAAAATTTATATATAAATTACAATGATGGTT
>CAIPFW010000117.1 GCA_903864455.1 uncultured Anaplasmataceae bacterium
AAATAAATGTTATGAGTATTCAATCTCTTCAGCAGAATCAATGATGAGAATTGCATCTATAATGATTATGCTGAAGAGATTGAGGTGAAGACTGGTTCTAAGAAAATGCAATGGGTTTTATATATTTTTTGTTAGGAATCCCACCAATCTTTAGTTGGTGGGTAATTCACGGGATTCTCAAAATCATCACTCTTTTTAAACTCAATAAATCGCTCTCTATTTTTATGACTTGAAAATTGATTGGAACCCTTATAAATTCGTAATTTTTATCAATCTCAAAAATTAAATATCCATTCTTTTTTAAAAATTTTGATGCAATTTGAAGTATATCTTGATAACACTTCAACCCATTATTCTTTGCAAAAAGTGCTCCGTGTGGTTCAAATTTAATCACATCATCCATAAGATTTGTTTGTAGAGGGATATATGGCGGATTGCTGATGATAAAATCAAGTTTTTGCTTTATGACTATATTATGCCAAGATTGATGCAGAAAAATAGCTCTTTGCGAAATATTTTTTGCATTTTTCTTAATCATTTTCATTGCATTTAAACTTTTCTCAACAAAAAAGCATTTGCTATTTTTATATTCATTGAGCAATGAAATACCAAGGCACCCTGTCCCTGCCCCAAAATCAGCAAAAATCAACCGTTCATCCTTATTCGGAAAAAGCTTTAATATTTCTTCGATGAGCGTTTCGCTTTCTGGTCGTGGAATAAGAGTCGACCGATTCACAAAAAAATCACAACCCCAAAATTCTTTTTTACCAATAATCTGAGCAATTGGCTGATTCGAAGAGCGTTTTTTTAACAAAGCATAAAATGATTTCATATGGCTATCATTCAAAATCTCATCATCGTGAGAAATTAAATATTCTTTTTCTCGTCTCAAAACAAATGATAAAAGAATTTCAGAATCAATTTTATAACTTTCAATATTGTGCTTTTTTAAATATTGCCAAGCATCAAATAATGCATTTTTTATAGATTTATTCATTTCGTTATATTCAATATGGTATAATATTAACAATATACAGAATAAATAATATGATAAACTTCCCATCAATTCTCAAATTTCCTCAACTTCTTGGAAGAAAAACTATCGGTTTTCATCAATTTATTGGTAAAAATTTCATCAATTTTTTGAATTTTTTGGTGATATTGCTTTCTAAACCTTTTTATTTTAAAAGATTATGGGAGGAATTAATCAATATCGGTATCACATCAACGCCAATCGTAGCTATGACTGCAATATTTAGTGGAAGTGTTTTAGCCTTGCAATCATATGTTGGATTTTCGCAATATAATGCGAGCGAATCAATTCCATTGATTGTCGTTTTGTCGATAACTCGAGAATTAGGACCTGTATTGACAGGTTTAATGCTGTCTGGACGTATAGCCTCAAATATCGCTTCCGAAATTGGTGCTATGAGAATTACAGACCAGCTCGATGCAATAAAAATCATTGGTATTGAAAAAATTCAATATCTTTTGAGGCCAAAGCTCATAGCGATGATAATTTTTATGCCGATTTTAACTCTTATTTCTGATGTTTTGGGTATGCTTGGCGGATATATTGTCTCAATTTACAAATTAGGCTTTAATGATGCGTTGTATATTAAGGCAACTTTTGATTACTTGAAGATGAGCGATATTTACTACGGAATCATTAAATCATTTTATTTCGGCATGATTATTGTCTGCATTGGATATGTTTCTGGCTTATCAGCTCAGCAAAATTCCCATGGAACAGGAATCGCAACTCGAAATGCAGTTGTTTATTCAACAATTTGTATTTTAATTACAAATTATATTTTAACTTATATACTTTTTTAGTCTCAATCACTTTCCAATGCAAAAATTAAAAAATAATTCATCCAATACATCATCGTTTGTAATATCGCCAATCAATTCATTCATATGATTCACTACAACTCTTATATCTTCGGTTAAAATATCTATAAATTGGTAATTATCAAAATTGTTTATCATTTCTGCAAGGCTTTTATTGACTTTTTGCAATATGAATCGCTGTCTTTGACTTGTTATGACGGGGTTATTTGTTGATGCAAGATTTGTTATTTTATTTTTTATAGCATTCATAACTTGATTTAAATTTTTATCATTTTGTATCGATATTTCGATATATTTCATATCATGATTTGCATTGATATCTTTCGAATTCTCGATATCGTCAACTTTATTCATTATTAAAATATGTTTTTGCTCATCAAAATCTAAAATATAATTTTTATATGATTCGATATTATCTTTTGTCACTAAAACGAGAATTAAATCCACTTCAAGAATGATATTTTTTGCTAGGTTTACTCCAATCGACTCTATTTTATCATTCGTCTCCCTTATGCCAGCCGTATCAATTAATTCAACCGCATAACCAGAGATATCAAGGTTGATGCGAACTAAATCCCTTGTTGTTCCAGCAATATCAGAAACTATAGCGATTGGCTTTTTCGCTAAATAATTGATGAGACTGGATTTTCCTACATTCGGCTCACCAACAATTGCAATTTTAAATCCATCCTTAATTTTTTCGCCAATGCAATTATCGTTCAAATATTCACTAATTTTTTCATTTATCTCATTTAATTTTTCAAAAATAATTGAATGTATAGACTCGCCGATGTCATCTTCAGGAAAATCCATCAAAGCTTCGCAATTTGCGAAAATTTCTAAAATATGCTGACGAATTTCTTGAAAAATTTTACTATTTTCACCTAAATACTCTCTATTTGCTTGCTTCAATTGCTCTTTTGTTTCAGCATGAATTAAAGCTAACAACCCCTCAGCCTGCACCAAATCTAGCTTTCCATTTAAAAATGCACGCCTTGTAAATTCACCATGCTCAGCCATTCTATAATCTTCAATAGTTGATAAATAATTCAAAACCTCATGAATAATAGCTTTGCTTCCGTGTAATTGAAGCTCTATCAAATCCTCGCCTGTAAAAGATTTTGGATTTTGAAAGAAAATTATCAAACAATTATCAATAATTTCATTCTCAATTTTTATTGGTAAAAAATAACAAAACCTTGCTTCTAGCTTTTTATAAATTCCAAATTTCTCGAGCGATTGCAGTGCTTTTGAGCCAGAAATTCGAATGATAGAAACAGCGGATCTTCCATAAATTGTTGATAATGCAAAAATTGTTTGGCTAGATTGATGAATGATTTTATCCATTTTTTTATTAAAATTTATTCTGTATTTTACACAAAAAAGATTGTTAAAGACAAATCTTAAAATTTATAAATTCTCTAATATTTTTTTTAACTTCATTAAAGAGAGTTTTTCTTTTTGCTGAAAATACAAATCTTTTATTGCGTATATTATTTTTTTTATATTTGCAAATGAAATATCGGCGTGATTCAAAATATATTCAATCATCTTGATATCAAGCACTATATCGTAGTCGGAAAAAATTTTTATAAAGATTCCATATGCTAAATTTTTATTCAAAAAGTTTATCTCTAGAATTGGAATTGAGGATAATCTGGACTTCAAATCATGAAGTGTATAGTCATCGATCTTTTTATTTGTTACAAATAAAGCATATTTTTTTCGTAATTGAAGATGATTGAAGGCATGAAAAATCAATATTTCATCAAAATTGTTAATTTCATCTATGATAAAAAAATTACTCTTGTTCAAAAAAACGTCATCAAATAATTTATCGAACGAATAGCGATTGATAATTACTCCATTATTTTCTTGGGCACTGATATATGATAAATGGCTTTTGCCACTAAATTTTTCGCCATATAATATTGTGAATTTATTGTTCCCCCATTTACTTAAATCTTTTAAATAGTGAGTAATCTCAAGATTCTCATCCATAATGATATATTTATCTTTCGAATACAGTTCTTCAGCTTGTAAATTTTCACTAAATAAACTCAATTGCGAACATTTTTGATTATGTGTATGTGGCTCAAGATTCTCCATTTTCCTCAAGATTTTTTAATTTTACGCTTTTGTCTAATTCATCTTGCATATATGAAATAATTTTACTCAAAACTGCGACAAATGGAAGCACAAGAATGACGCCAAAGATACCAAAAAAACTTGGCAATATCAATAAACAAATTAAAATAGCCAGAGGATGGGCATTAATTGATGAGCCGACAAATTTTGGAGTTAAAATAAGATTTTCTACTAACATGCCGCAAAATAATATTGCAAGTAATTTTATAGAATAAATGATTGAATATTCAAAAATAAAGCATGAAAACGCTAAAATCAGAAAACTACAACAATATCCAATTACAGGAACAAGTGTAAAAAATGAAAAGCAAATAGCATATATTAAAAAGTATTCAAAATTTACAGAATATAAAACAATAGAATAAAGAACAGTAAGAATAAGC
>CAIPFW010000118.1 GCA_903864455.1 uncultured Anaplasmataceae bacterium
GAAACAAATATGATGGTTTAATGGAATTTTTTATTTAAGGGGAAATGCAATGGGTTTATTATAAATCAATTGCAACTACTGCAATAGTTGGAGCTGCAGCAGCAATAGCAACTGGGTTTTTAGTGAAAAAGCCACTGGAAAATGTGATTGCTAAAAAAGCACTACTATATTTATCTATTGCATTCATATCTCTTATAGCTGTTATAGCAGGCGTTGCGACAACACTTGTTTTTAAAGGATGTAGTAACAATCAACCTCAAAATAAAAACATCTGATAAAAGAAAGCGTAAAGAATGCGAAAATCTATGGTTTTAGAAAAGACAACGGATGCTTCGTGTTGATTGTTTTTGTGAGATCGTTGATATTGTCGTATCCAAGATACACCTTGGTAGTGTTGATTGATTCGTGGCCAAGAAATTTTTTTATCGTCATAATATTGTTCGTCGAGTCGCTATTATTTTTACTCATCAACATATGAATCGCAACGGAATGACGGAGAACATGAGGCGATATTCTAAATCTATCTATGCCGCATTGAATCGCAACGTTTCTTAATAAATAATAAATTTTATGTCTCGAGATTGGTTTTTTTAATAAAATGTCCTCGCTAAATAAAAAACCACTCATATCTCGAATATTTTTAATATTATTCGTTTGAAATTTTGTAAATAAGTAATTTGTCAGAGCTTTCTGGCACGAATGATTGAGAAAAATCAATCGCTCCTTTCTACCCTTCCCACAAATAATAATTTCGTTGTGAATTTTATCACGATTATTAAAAATCATTCCAATTTTTACTGATAAAGCTTCTGAAATTCTGCATCCTGTGGAGTATAAAAATTCAATCATCGAATGAAGTAAAAGCCAATCAAGACTCTTTCTAGAATTACAAGACTCTTCATTTTTAGAATTAAAATTCTCAAGGCATTTGAATAGAATTTGCTCAATCTCAGATTGAAGGAGCATCTTCGGTTCAGGAGTTTTTAATTTTGGCGATTTTATATTTTTCATCGGCATCTCATCAATAATTTTTTCTTGATGCAAAAAGCGATAAAAAGATCTGAGTGTTGTAATTTTTCTTGCTAAGGATGAATATGCGAATTTTCTTTTGACGAAATGAATCTTATCGAAATAGTTTTCAACTTTTTTATCAATATCTTCAAGAATATTTTCATCGTTATTGGTTTTACAAAATTGCTTTAAATCACATCTATAAGCAACAATTGTATTATCGCTATCATTCTGAATCGCTATGAAGTCGATGAACTTTTGAATTAATTTTTCATTTTTTTCTTTGAAATTTTGATTTTTCGTATTTTCTTTTTTTGAAAGTTTATCTAGCATTTGTTTTTTTCAGAATAATTTTTATTTTACTTGATTGTATTGAAAATTGAATAATAAATTCATTACACTTGCATTTCAATATAAAAAAATCCTCTTAAAAAATAAAAATTTGCATTTTTTTGCTTGCAATCATTATAATTCTGAAATATAATTATTTTTATATTCATCGCCGGCTTAGCTCAGCTGGTAGAGCA
>CAIPFW010000119.1 GCA_903864455.1 uncultured Anaplasmataceae bacterium
TGATTTGTTGTAAAATTTCATTTATTTTATTAATATTAAAAGTTTTTAATTTATTTTTTATTAAATTTTTATCACTTCCAATCAATAAGCCGTATTGCGCGCTCAATGCTACATCAAAAGATTTTTTTTCAAAAGCGATCGACATCAAAAGATTTTGCAACTTCAAATAATAGTTATAAATTGAACGAATTATTAAAATAGAGTCATATCTATCAATAATTTTATATAAAATTTCGAAAGCATCTTTTTTTCCAAATACGATACTTTCAATTAAATCATTAATAATAATTTTTGCAGGAAAATTAAATAGATTGTATATTTTTTCATCTGTAAGTTGAAATTCATGATTTTTCATTAATAATCTCAATTTATTTATCTCACTTTCAA
This sequence comes from uncultured Anaplasmataceae bacterium, assembly GCA_903864455.1. GTDB lineage: Bacteria > Pseudomonadota > Alphaproteobacteria > Rickettsiales > CAIPFW01 > CAIPFW01. The sequence goes on from CAIPFW010000119.1 coordinate 388, forward strand.
TCGTTAAAAAATTTTCACCTGACAATAAATATTTTATAATCGCTAAATGCTTGGGCGTTAAACTTAAATTATTTTTTTTTATTAAAAATTCAATATATGCATTTCTATCACTCGCACTTTGCTTTTTCGCCTCAATCTCAAGAAAAAAATCTTTCTCAAAATCAATCGCATGATATTCACCAGATGTCACAATGAGTAAATTCTCACTCATTCGTAAATTCTCGAATAATTTTTTATTTTTTAAAAAAGTTTGATTTATATTTTCAACTAAAAATAACTCTTTCTCAAAAAACATAGAATTTGAGATTAAATTCTGAGAAATATCATCCTTAAGTTCAAATTTTTGAAACGGCGATTGAAAAAAAAAACTTCTTATTAAATTAATAATTCTAAATATTTCATCAGAATCGCCATAAATAAAAATAAGCTTATATTTTCTGTAGTCCACTTTAAATTTTTTTTGAAATATGAATCGCAATTTTACAAGTCATTTTGACCGCACAACCAAAAACATCGTTCATTTTTTTTCGAATTTTTGATTGATGATGCAAATCAGCCTTGTATTTTATCGCATGATTCATATGCTCCACCTCATCCGCTCGAAATTGCTCGATTGCATTTTTCAATTCCGCAATATTTTCGCAATGAGATTCGCAATTCATATTATTTAAATCATTAATCTGCTTACCATAATGATCATCAATCACCGTCTCAACCGCCTCAGTGCAAGTCATGGCGAAATCATCACCCATTTTTGCGCTTACATACCCAATGCCATAACTAAAGCAGTGCCAAAATGGCAGAAAAATCGTCGACAAAGTTTTTTCTTCAATTAATTTTTTGTTAAAAAATTGTAGATGTTGAATTTCTTGTTGCTTCATATACTCAATTTCAGGCAGAATCTCAAAATCGCCTTTTTTCGCAAAACCACGAAGTTGACCAGAATAAATCTGCACCGCACCATACTCTCCCGCATGATTCACACGAATAATTTCAGAAAGTTTTTTTTTAATATTTGTAATGCCAAACACTTTCTAATTTAAATAAAAACATTATATCATAAAAAATTTATTCTTTTTTACAAATGTTGTTATACTTTAACCTGCATCAAGTTAGGCTTCGTATCTATATTTAAAGTTAGGCTTCGTATCTATATTCATATTTCCATTCGGGTTTGTTGAAAATTCTTTTTTAATTTTCTCTTCTATTTTGTTGAATAAAAAGTTTTTTTGAGGGCTCTTTAATATGCCATTATTGTAACAAATAACATCATTATCACCCGCTTGATCAACAGAAAACTTTTGCAGCTCCATATCATCCTGATTATCTTTTTTCATTTCTCGCAATATCGTTTTAAATACATTGCTTACTGGAAGAATTATATCTTGACCAGGTTTATAAATCAAACTGTTTACCTCATTCAGACTATCAATTCTTGATTTTGCTTCTGAAGTTGGTTGATTAGGGGGACTTTCAGCATCTTTCTTTTGAGAATTTTTATCACCAGAAAATCTCGACATAACACCAGAAACAAATTTTTTCGCTCTTGCAAAGAATCTATTATTTAATTCTTTAGCTTTCTTTTGCTCATTCGGTAATTCTTCAGCTTTCTTTTTCTTATCCGCAACTTTTTCCTTTATCGCGGACTCAAAAATATTTAAAGAATCATCTAATTTTTCTTTATTTTCTTCCAATGCGTCAAATTCTTTTTTACGCTCATCGAACTGGTCTTTTGTAAATTTAATCTCCAATTCCCCTGCGTTATCTTCTATAATTTTTCTAGAATTCCCAATCCTTTTGAAAATCTCAGTATATTTCTCTTTTTCAGCTTTATTCTTATCTGGATGCATTGCAAGAGCTAAAATTTTATAATTTGTATCTATAATGCTTTTTATATCAACTGTAGCACAATCAGAACTTTTCTTCGTTTGCGTGTCTTCAAAAGTCGAAAAACCTAAAGTCAAATATGCATCAATAAGATCATTGCGTCTTTCATTAGTCAATATGAAAATGTTAACGAATTTCTTAATAGCTTTCAAATTAAATATTGCTGCAAGAAATACAGGAAGAAGCAATGGCACGAGAGGTAAAACTAATATTGCTATCACAGTATATATAATTACATCGGCAATTTTATTTCTTATTTTTTGCAATTTGCTTTTTTCTTTTTTATTGCATGCATTCTTTTTCTCAGTGCTGTTGAAGTCCCATAATAGATTCTTTGTTGCCTCAGCTCCACGTATGAAATTTGTAATATTATTAACAATACTATAAACAATCAAAGCAACGATAAAATATAAAATAGATGGAATAGCCAATAGGATCACTAATATAATCGCTAAAATGAAAAATGGTGTAGAAAAGGCCGACCTTACTCCATGTTTTTCTTTGTATTCTTTCTCAAATTGATCTTTATACTCTTTTTTCAATACAATATTTAAACCTTTTATGTCGTATATATCATTATTTTTTGCGAATAGATCGATCTGAAAATCTAATTTTTTACATGCTTTGTGTAAGCGAAGATCCACAAAGATTGAAAAAACTATCGTCATAGCAATAAACACTGCAAGAACTATAAGTGATATCTTGATCGCTTTTGCATACTTCAGATTATTAAATTTTTTTGCCAACTCTTCTATCTTTGTCTGAAAATCATTCATAAATTTTTAATACATATTTTTATATAATCATTTTATCAACATTTTATTCATTCGTCAAACGACCTATCTTATTTTATTAAAAAAACTAAAAATCAGAAGATTTGCAAATGAAATCATCAAAACCAGATATATCAAATTATAATTTGAATTTACAAAAAAAATTTTTCAAAAAA
>CAIPFW010000120.1 GCA_903864455.1 uncultured Anaplasmataceae bacterium
AAATAGGTATAGAAATGACTTTTGATTTAGCAAAAAATAAACCGCTTATTATAAGCCTATCTGTCATCGGTGCATTGATTATCGCAATTGCAATATTTTTAATATATGCGGCAATTGTAAAAAGTAATAAAGAGAAGAGAATTGAGAGGGAAAAAAAAGAATTGAGAGAAGCGTTTACTATAAATGAATCTTTTAAAGGTGCTACACTCATTACCGCTCAAGATATTGAGAATTTGGATTTGACAAATCTACGGATATCAATAATGGATGGTAGAGTATATCATAATTGGAAGCATAAAAATTATTTATTAATAGAGGGTGTATACGAGGAGTATGATTGCAAAGAGCGCGATCATGTTAACAAGTTTCTTTGGTTTATTTTTCAAAGCGCATGTTCTTTTGATGATAGTAAAAAAACAATTGAAATTAGAGGTTATGATATAAATAAACTTAACAAAGATTTCGGTCTTGATTTGAAGTTTAAAGATGATGAACGTGGTGGTAAACAAGGTACCGAGGAAGATAATCGAAAACTCACTCAATATGTTAAAGATTGTCAGGCGAAAGTAGTACGAGGTCTGAAAAATCTTGATTTGAATGAGAAACAAGGATTATTTGATTTTATCAGATGTGATTTTTTTGGAAAATGCGTTGGTAAATCTAATAAGAAATAATGATGAGATTATGACAATTTATAATAAAGTAAAGTTTTTTACAATATGGCTTTTCTCAATTTAAAATGTTTGAAAAATATTTTAAATTGAGAATGAATTCACGTTTATATTTTATACCTGAGAATAAATTTAATAAGAACATTCTTCCTATTATTATTAAGTATATAAATAACTATATTTATTTAAGCCTTTACTATAAAATAAAAACACCATCTCAAACTTTTTACATGTCAGAAATCAAAATTCAAACCGATGAAAATTTTTATCAAGCCATAAAAAATGAAGCAAAAAAACAAGGAATTACAATTGATGCTTTTGTAAAAAAAACTTTAGTAAATGCGATAAATTCTAATAATAAAGAAGATAACTTTGATTTTCAAAAAGTCTTAGGAAGACTTGCAAATAAGGTTAAAAAATTAGATAATTAGTATTATGAAAAATTACAGCATTACATCTTTATTTAGTGGTTGTGGAGGTCTTGATTTAGGATTTCACGGAGGATTTAAGTTTTTGAAAAAAAACTATTCAAGGCTGAAATTTGACACTGTATATGCAAACGATATTGATAAAAATGCTTGCATTACATTTCAAAAGAATTTTCACAAGAGTATTATTTGCTCTGATATTAACGCAATTGATATTACAAAATTACAATATACAGACATAGTTATTGGTGGATTTCCTTGTCAAGATTTTAGTCATGCCGGAAAAAGACTTGGTTTTGATAGTGAAAGAGGTAATTTGTATAAAAGTATGTGCAATGCAATAAACCACATAAAACCAAAACTATTTCTTGCAGAAAATGTAAAAGGTCTTTTAACTATTGATGGCGGCAAAGCAATCCAAACTATCATAAAAGATTTTGAAAATTTGGGATACAATATATCTTATAAGTTATTAAAAGTTAGTGATTTTGAAGTTTCGCAAAAAAGGGAAAGGGTTATTATTATTGGCACAAAAAAAGATATATTGCCAAAATTTAATTTTGACATTATAAAAACCAATAAAGCTCTTAGTGTATACGATATAATTCAAGACCTTGAAAATCATGAAGAAGGTTTTATAAGTAATCATAAATGGTCAAAAGCGAAAATGAACAAAGGACAAGGAAATTCTATAATAGATAAAAATGATTTTGCACCTACTATGAGAGCCGAACATCACGGAAATATTGAGTTTCATTACAATGGAAAGCGTCGTCTCTCAGCACGAGAGGCGGCAAGAATACAGAGCTTTCCTGATGATTTTATATTTTACCCCTCAACTTCAAGTGCGTACAAACAAATTGGCAATGCAGTGCCACCAGTTTTTGCTTGGTATATAGCAAATGGAATGCAAAATTTTTTAGATGATAATTTATGAGTAAAATAGACAAACTTTTTCAGGATTTACACATTGCAGAGAAAATACAAGAAAAATTGCCAATATTATTTCAACTTGCAGAAATTGATAATCAAAGAGGTAGAAAGCTTGCAATGGAGATAGGTTCGGCGAGAGAAAGAATTATTATAGCTTTATTAATAAACCCATTGCATTTCTTACAAAACTTTAAAATTCCGTATTTTTATCGATTTTCGGACGATAAAAACTTCAAACTCGCTTCGATTTCCTTCT
>CAIPFW010000121.1 GCA_903864455.1 uncultured Anaplasmataceae bacterium
TATTCGGGTGGTTTACTCATTACAATCGATTAAATAAATGTTATGAGTATTCAATCTCTTCAGCAGAATCAATGATGAGAATTGCATCTATAATGATTATGCTGAAGAGATTGAGGTGAAGACTGGTTCTGTGTATGCGCAAGAAAAAAATAAATCTAGTTTTATTAGCACTTTTCTTACTTATGCATTATGCGGTTTGAATAAAAGACCTAGTAATATAAAAAAAGATAATAATCTGCTAATGGAAGCGGTAGAAATAAGAAAGATTCAGAGAGCGATAGAGGGTTTGTCAAAAGATTCAAAAGACAGAATTCGCAAGAAATTAGAAAACCTAAGAGATTTGTGTTTTGAGATTTATCTTCATATTAGGAGAAGATCTACGGAAGATAGTGAGGTTACAGATATGTCTAGGCATTTAAAGGATGAACAACCAAAGAAATGCAATGGGTTTTGTATAAAATCAGAAGGCTTAAAAAACGCACCATCTTGCGAGCAAGAAACAACACAAAATACTTTCAAATTTGAAACAACTGAAAATCTATTTGAAAATTTCAACCAAGATAACACAACAAACATCACTTCCCAAAATCGCACTTTTGTGTAAAATACAAGAAAATATAAAAATAATTTATGATAAATAAAAATTTTTTACTCAGAAAAAAGTTTTTATCCAGACTAAAAAAGAAAAAACATATCTCGATTATCTCGCTCCTTCCAAATGCAATAACGCTTACGGCTTTGTGCTGTGGAATCACATCTCTTCGATTCGCTCTGATGGAAAAGTGGGAGTTAGCAGTTTTAGCGATATTTTTTGCAGCATTTTTCGACTTAATAGACGGCGCGTTGGCGAGATTACTCAAAGTCACAAGTGAATTCGGCGCTCAGCTCGACTCATTATCCGACCTCACATCATTCGGCATAGCTCCAGGTTTCATCATGTATTTGTGGGACTTAAAATATTGTGGTTTTTTCGGGTGGATAAGCGTGATTTTTTATATATTATGCATCGTCATTCGATTAGCAAGATTTAATGCATCATCAATCACACTAACGATACCAAAATATGATTGGCAAAAAATGTTCTTCCAAGGAATCCCTTCTCCTGCGGCTGGTGCCCTTCTCATGCTTCCACTCATCATCGAATTGTCAGATATACAAATTCGAAACATCAGCTCAAGCCCATACATCATTCTCTACACAGCTATCATAGGCATTTTGTCGGTCTCCACGATTCCAACATTTTCTTTAAAAAAAATATACGTTTTAAAGAAATACCTATCAGTCATAATGGTCGGCCTTGGTTGCACGATGATTTTGTTGATAAGTTATCCGTGGATAGTCATCCCGCTTATTTTAATTTGCTATTTTTTGTCAATTCCTGTCAGTATTTACAAGTATAGAAAATGTAAAAATAGCGAATAAATTAATCATCTTTGCAACTGGAGATAAAATCTTCCATCATGGTATTTCTTAAAAGATCGAGGTTAATTTTTTCTTTTGCACTTACTTTCAAAATTTCATTGCCCGCCAAATCCAAACCTTGAAAAAACGATTTCAACAAAATATCCAAATTATCGAGGTCAACTTTTTTCGCTTTATCGATTTTCGTAAGAACGATTTGATACTCTAAATTATTTTGATGAAAAAAATTTATAAATTCAGCATCAGTAGGTTGTAGACCAACTCGAGAATCAATTAAAAGATAAATTTTTATTAATTGCTTTCGCTTTATAAGATATTTATTAATTAAATTACTAATTTTTTTGATGTCTTGCCCACCCTTTCTCGCATATCCATATCCTGGTAAATCAACTAAAAATATTTCAGCTTTGCTAGCCTTTTCGATTTTCTGATTAATTTTATAAAAATTGATACTTACTGTGCATCCTGGACGCTTTGAAGTGAAAGCTAAATTTTTATTCATACATAAATTATTGATAAGAGTCGATTTTCCAACATTCGATCTACCAAGAATTGCGATTTCTATCGAATCTCTTTCGGTCGGCACCTTATCAAATTCGAAATAAGATTCTGAAAAAGTAACATGATTATGAAAAAAGTTGTCACTATATTTGAAATTTTTCTTTTTTTCTGAAATATTCATTTTCTTTTCTGTGTGATATAATGTAGATTTTAATTATTATAACTTATTAAAAAAAAAGTGATATGAATTTTTTACGCAAAGATTCAAAAAGATTACCTTTTGAGATTATTTGTATCTTTTTCGTATCTTTTTTTTATTTATTTCTGTCAAATTTATTTTTTCTCGACAACACTTTTATTTTTTCTTTGACGCCACTGGTTTTTTCTATTTATTTTAAATATCATCTCAAAATATCTTTTTTTGAACTTTATTTGTTTGTATTTGGATTTGTGAGCGATATTTTATCGCAGAAAATGCTTGGAACGACGAGCTTTTTGAATCTTGTGTTATTTTATATCTTTGGGAATTTGAATAAAAAAGCTCACAAAAATCAATCGTTTTTATACTCTATAACCATTTTGGCGATTTATACGCTATATGAAATTTTTATTTATAAATTTGGTTTTTATTCATACGACGCTATTATTCCGCAACAATACAGCATGTATTTTATGATATTTATTTTCAACCTCTGCATTATTTCTTATGTTTATTTCTTTCGAAAGCAGAAAAAGAAAAATAATCTTCAGGTGAAAAGGATATAAATCAAATTTTTTTTGTTTTTCTTTCCAAAAATTTCAATATTTCTTTGCTTTCTATTCTTTTCGATAATTTTTTATAAACTTGCGAATGATAATCGTTAATTTGCTTCTTTTCTTCGTCGCTTAACAAAGATTTTTCAATGCATTTTAAATCATATGGAACGAAAGTTAAATTTTCAAAGCCGATGAATTTTTGTTTTGTATTTTTATTGATTTTTACGACCTTTGAAAACATTAAATTTTCAATTCTGATTCCATATTCATTCTCAAAATATAACCCCGGTTCATTTGAAATGATAATATTATCAACTAATTTCTCTACACATCTACTATTAATTGAGTATGGCGATTCATGAACTTCTAAAAAATTACTCACGCCATGACCAACTCCATGATGAAAATCTAAACATTCTTGCCACAAATTCTCTCTCGAAATCGAATTGAGTTGGTGAAGCGGTAAATCAAAAGGAAAAATCATTCTCAGCAATTTCAAGTGAGATTTTAAAACTAACGTGTAATGCTTTTTCATAGCTTTTGTCACATCTCCAATCGCAAAAACTCTTGTGATATCCGTCGTCCCGCCAAAATAATGACCGCCAGAATCTAAAAGCAATAAGCCATTTTCATTTGTTAAAATTTTATTCGAATTTTCACTCACTTTATAATGAATAAATGCGCCATTTTCATTAAAGCCCGCTATCGCCTCGAAAGATTCAGCAAAAAAATCCTTTTGCTCTTCCCGAAATTCTTTAATTTTTCGACAAATCAACATCTCATCGATAAGATTTTTTTTCTTTAAATTGTCTTCAAGCCAAAACCAAAAATTGATGAGAGCGACGCCATCTTGAATATGTACCCTTTGAGCATTTCGCATCTCGATATTATTTTTCTTCGACCTCATCAAATCGCACGGATCTTTTTCAATTAAAAGTTGATTTTTTAAAAAATTCTTATAATGAATTGAGATTTTCTCACTTGCTCCAATTTTTTGTTGTTGAATAATATGCGATAAAATATCGTCTAGATTCTCTATATTCAATATTTCTATATGATGTTCACCTTCAATAATTTTTAATTTTTTTTTGTCATTGCAGAAAATTTGTAACTTTTTTTTCTTTTTATAAAAAATTGCGTAACATAAAAAAATCAAATTAAAATCTATATCCTCACCACGAATATTCAAAAGCCAGCAAATCGACGACGGCGAATTAAAAAAATAAATATCGGATTGAATTGTATCACTCAATAAATTCAATTTTTCATCAAAAGTCGCCCCCGAATATTTTTTTTCATAAAAAAATGCATTCTTTTTATTGATAATTTGATGATTTTCAGGCTTAAAATTCGCATCGCATTCAAAAAAATTCATATTTTTATTTTGAAATAATTTGAAAAATGCTTCATCAAAAATTCTTCCATCAAAAAGAATTTTTTTCTCTACTTGAAATTTAAATTTTTGAAACTCGCTTGAATGAATATTAAAAATATGAAATTTTAAACCATGAATTACACCTAACTGCCTCTTTGCTTGAAGTGAATATCTACCATCTGTAAAAAAATATCCATCGTCAGCCAAATCTTTTGGTAAAAAACAAAAGCCATGCGACCCATCAAACCCCGTTAAAATCTCTAAAGTTTTTTCAAAATCTGGCAAATACTCGACATTGTATCGAGATTTTGTTCCAATCAAATAATAATCAAATCTCTCATCAATTTTTGACAAAAAATCTAGAATTTTATTATAAAAATTATTCA
>CAIPFW010000122.1 GCA_903864455.1 uncultured Anaplasmataceae bacterium
ATATATTTGTTTGTATCATGGAGCAAAAAATAGAAACGAAGAGATTAGCTTTGTTGGTAAAAGGATCGTTAATTATTATCAATAGAAGTGATATAGAAGTTGGTTATATCGCTTATCACGAAGATGATTTCATTGATGAAAATTTCAATGGAAAATATATATCTTTAACATTAAAAACTGATACCGAGCATCGGATGCATGGCTATATGTTCGAAGCTTTGAATGAAATTATGGGAAAGCTTTTTAAACGATCCAAGGAGTTGCATGTGATTAATAAAGTCCTCAAAAGCAATCTCGCATCACAAAATTTTCATAAAAAATTTGATTTTGAAATTCTAGAATTTGCAAATGATGAGAGTGATGTCGATCGATATATAATGACGAAAAAGATTTTCGAAGATACCTCTAAAAAAAGAGAGTGCATCTTAGAAGAATTTTATGATCCGAATATAACTCTGAAAGATGTATTTTTTGAACAAAGCTTTTTGTTTAAATTCAATATTTAAATCTCAATTGTTATTTCACATCACTCCAAATTCTCTTCTTCAACAAATAAGATATAATTGTTGCAAATGTTAAAAATATCATGAACTTGAAACCCATTTTTTTTCTCTCCTCAAGTTCTGGTTCCGCAGCCCATTGCAAAAAGTTTGAAACATCTCGAGCTATTTGATCTGTTGTTGCTGGAGTTCCATCTGCGTAAGCTACCACATCATCAGATAGTGGTGGCGCCATAGATATGACATGTCCCAAATAATATTTATTATAATATTTGCCTTCTGGTAATTGGAAATCCTGAGGTGCCTCTTCAAATCCGGTCAGCAAAGAATAAATATAATTAGACCCACCACTATGCTCATAAGCTTTTGTCGCTAAAGATAAATCTGGCGGATACGCACCATTGTTAGCAGATATAGATGCTTGCTTGTTTTTATAAGGTGCGACAAATTTGTCATTTAAACGTCCAGGTCTATCAAACATATCACCTTCATCGTTTGGTCCATCATGAACAGTCTTTGCTTCTGCGATTGCTTTCACCTCATCTTCCGAATAACCAATATTTTTCAACTTTCGATAAGTAATTAAATTCATTGAGTGACATGCCGCACATACTTCATTATAAACTTGAAAACCACGTCTCAATGAAGCTTTGTCGTAGTAGCCAAGAGCTCCTTCAAACGTCCATTTTAATGTTTTTATAGATTTATCTTCAGATGCATGGCCGTATGCATTGATGGAATGAGTAGAGAAAAGTATAGTAACGATGTAAAAAAAATTCTTTATTTTCATATTATTTACCTTGTTCACATGCTTCGCTGATGGATTCTGGAAGTGGTTTTGTTTTTTCAAATTTGGATAAAAGCGGTAAAACAACAAAAATATACCCAAAATAATATAAAACTCCCAATCGACTCAATGTTATATATGGTTCTTCTGCGGATTGACCACCGAGCCAACCAAGAAAGATAAAATTGACTATAAATATCCAATAAAAAAATTGAAATACAGGTCTATAACTTCCGCTTTTGACTTTTGAACGATCTAAATATGGCAAGAAAAATAACGAAATAATCGAGCCAAACATGGCTATCACACCCATTAATTTATTAGGAATGGCACGCAATATTGCATAAAATGGCAAATAATACCACTCAGGAACTATATGAGCTGGTGTAACCATTGGGTCTGCTGGTTTATAATTATCGGGATGACCGAGATAATTAGGCTCGTAAAATACAAAAAAGAAAAATACAAGCGCAAAAATGCATATTCCGAGAACATCCTTGATTGTATAATACGGGTGAAATGGAATCGTATCTTTTTTTGTTTTCACTTCGACACCTGTTGGGTTGTTTGAACCAAATGTATGTAATGCCCAAACATGAAAAATTACTAACCCAACAATTAAAAATGGCATGAGGTAATGCAATGCATAAAAGCGATTCAGCGTTGGATTTGCAACGGAAAAACCACCCCATAGCCAATTTACAATCGATTCACCAACCAAAGGAATCGCTGAAAATAGGCTTGTGATTACGGTCGCACCCCAAAAGCTCATTTGCCCCCAAGGCAATACATAGCCCATAAATGCTGTAGCCATCATGACTAAAAATATTACTAATCCGAAAAACCATAAAAGCTCACGTGGATATTTATATGAACCATAGTATAAATTTCGTGCCATGTGCAGATAAGTTACGATGAAAAACATCGATGCTCCAACAGCATGAGCGTATCGAATGAACCACCCACCATTCACATCGCGCATGATTCTCTCAACGCTTTCAAACGCCATGTCTACATGAGGAGTGTAGTTCATCGCTAAAAGAATTCCCGTGATAATTTGAATCATGAGAGCCAATCCAGCCAAAGAACCAAAATTCCAAGCGTAATTTAAATTTTTTGGCGTTGGATATTTGTTTCCAACTGTATTGCTCAAAAAAGAAAAGATAGGAAGCCTGTGTTCAATCCAATCTAATACTCCACCTTTTTTTTTATCTTCCATAATCGCAACCAAAGATAATATAGATATTTTGCGTCATCATAATATGTTTATTGTAATTATTTTGGCTTTATTATAACCGATTTTAATAAATTTTACACTATGTTTTTTATAAAAAAATTCATCAATTCAAATTAAAATTCTTGAAATTTGGTCATCTGTGATATTCTGCGGAATCACGATAAACGGAATTGTCATAATTTCATTCACTTTTTCAATTAAATTATTAATTGTCCTACCTTTTCCCAGTGATTTTTGCGATGCACCAAAAATAATCAAACTAATCGAATTATCGTTTAATAATTTATCTTTAAATCCATCGGCAAAATCACCCTCATAAATAGTTGAAACAATTGAAAAATTAGAAGATGGAATTGAATTTTTTATTCGATTTTCAACTAAATTGATTCTTTCTTTTGCCACAGTTGTGTCATTTTTTTCTTCTTTAATCATGAAAAACTGACCATTGTTTTCTTTTGGTGAGGCTATTAAAAGTTCAATTTGAATAAATTTTTCTTTATGAGCTGTGATTTGTTGGCAAATAAAGCGAACTGCACCGTCAAAACTATCTGTCAAGCCGATACAAATCAGATATTTACTATTCATCGCATTCTCCATAGTACCCCCTTTAATAAAAATATTTAATGACTCCGACGCTTAAAAAAGCAAAAAAAATCAGAAAAACCGCATATAATTTCGGCGCCTCTTTGTTCATGCGATAAATAAAATGATTAAAATCTGAATGCGCAATATTGAAGGTCATCATTATCTTCCCATCAATATTATTTTTTTTATCAAAACTCATCACATCAACAACATAATTACCAATTGTAGCATTATTTGGTAAAAATAAATTAACTTTGAATAAGTTGTTATTTGTATTGTTAATTATTTCGTAATCATAGTATAATTTTTTATTATCATGCATATCATTTAAAAATGATTCTATAAAATCACTCTTATAATTTTGATTGATTGAGTTTTTCGATTCAATATCGTAGAAATTAATGAGATTTTCATCCCTTCTTATATCGTCAGAAACCCAAGATGCGTGGTATGAAGGAATATCTTGAAGGATTTGAGTGTTTCTTTTTATCCACAAATTAAAAGCTTTTTCTCTTTTATTGATTAAATAATTTCTCGCTGGGCCATTCATTTTGATTGCAATTCGCTCTAAATTTTCCTTCGTCCCAAAAAGGGTTAAATAATCACCAGAAAATTCATATCCAATATTCAAATCGTAATAATCCAAATCAGCTGATATTGGCATAATAAAATCTGAATATAAATCTTTGCCATTCAGTGAAATAAAAATAAAAAATAGAAAGAAAAATCTCATAAAAGGATTTTTCTTTTTCTTCAATTCACTTTCTTGGTGATGCGATTCGTAAAATATCATTTATTTTCTTCAAAAATCATATAGCTATTCAATTTTTCCTTCAAATTATTGAGAATATTTTGAGTTTTTTCATTGATGATTTTATCAGACAAAGTTTGCTTCTGCGATTGTAATTTTAAACTGAACGCAATTGATTTTTTGTTTTGAGATTTTAATTTTTCATCTTGATATATATCAAAAATTGAAATACATTGAAGGATTTTTTCGTTTTGAGAGTTATCGCTATTTTTTATAACTGTTTTTATCTCATCGATCGATATTTTATCGTCAAAAATTAATGCAAAATCTCTTGTTACAGCTTGATATGAGGATTGAAAAAGAGGTGATTTTTTCTGCTTTCCCAAGAAATTCAAGGATTCGCACAGCAAAACAAATCCAACGATATTATGAGAAAATTCTAAGTCTTGTAATATTTTTGGATGAATCTCACCTAAATAACCAATTGGAATATTTCTATAAAAAACAATAGCTGACTTTCCATCATGAAAAAATTGTTTTTGTTGGTCGAAAATCTCACCATTCGTTATATTGATAAGATTTCTTTTCTTTAAAATATCAATCAATTCATTTTGCTCGGTATAAAAATTATCTAAACGATAGAATTTTAAATCATCCTCAAGAATATTATAAGTTTTTAGAATTTCTAAAAAGTCTGCCTTTATGTCGAAAAAATCAAAATCATTTTTATCTTTAGAGTAAATATTTCTCGAATGTTTTGAGCCAAATCTTAATCCGGCGATATTTTTCTGAAAAATATTATAACGAGTATAAACTGGACCAGACTCGAATATCGCAATATTTTCTTGAAATTTTTTTGATACTTCTTTCAAATTTTCCAACAAAGAAGATAAAATCGACGAACGCAGAATATTTAAATTTTTATTCACTGGGCTTGATAATTGCACTAAAAATCTTTCATCAAAATGCGCTGAATTTTTATCAATAAATGAAAAATTGCACAATTCGTGATATCCTCGATTGACTAGTTTTTCGCATAATTTGTTCTGATGTTTCAATTTATCATAGTCGCCAAAGCTCAATGAGTCGGTATCCTCATGATTCAAATCGGAATAAGTGATATAAGAATAAGGATTCTTTGTTATCACATCATCATCGTTTTGCGATTCGTAATTCACTTCATGATTAAGAAATTTATCATAAAAGCCATCATAAAAAATTTCCAAACCATTTTCATAGATAAAATATTTATACAATATTGCGACTATATCCATTGAATAATTAATTTCCGTTCTATGCTTGAATACAGGCAAATTTGCATATAGGCCGTCTTCCTCATTTGAATTAATTTCGAAAATCGAATTGTTTTGAAGGTCATAATCAATGATTCCAAGTTTCGCCAAAAGAGTGCAACAATAATAACCAATCGCACTTAAATCAACAATTGGATTTTTTTTATTTTCATCTATAGCGTCTAAATATGAAAATAAGCTATTTTTTTTGAATAAAGATAGAATGTCAGCAATTTTAAATTTTACAACTTTAAACCAGTTTTTCGTTTCATTGATGTTTTCGTTTGTGCAAAAAAATAACTTTTCATTTTCAGTGAGTTGAGAGTTTTTTATGTTGATGAAAGCAGTTTCCAAAAATGCTAAATTTATTCTCGAACGCTCGAAGAAATATATCATGTTGCTTGATAATTTGTTTCTTCTTGCGATTTGAAGCATTTTATTGAAACCTATATCTGGCTCAGATTTTGGATTTTCAACAAATAAAAATGTAAAAAATAAAATATTTTTTGTTGTTTTTGAATCAAAAGTATAGCTTTCTATATCTTGTATTGCTGGAATCGCAACAACATTTTTACTTCCATCGACAACAACAATATCTCCATTCTTTAAATCTTTTTCATTCTTTTCATTAAAAATGA
>CAIPFW010000123.1 GCA_903864455.1 uncultured Anaplasmataceae bacterium
ATAACTACTGAATCTCATAATGAAAAGCTATGCTCTCTTTGCGGAAAAAAAGAGCATGAAGTTGAGAAATTATTTGCTAAAGATAGAGAATCTAATATTTATATATGCAATGAATGTGCCATGATGTCGTTTAGAATTATGGTAGCAAATAAGATGCTCGATACAATTCATGGAATTGATTCAAAGACTGACAACAAGATTGTTGAATTCAAAATTCAAGACTTTATTCCATCAGAAATTAAAGAAAAACTTGATGATTTTATCATTGGGCAAGAGCATGCTAAAAGATTACTTTCAGTTTCGGTATACAACCATAAAAAAAGAATTGAGTATAACAAAAGAAAGGATAAAGAGATAGAAATTACAAAATCGAATATTTTAGTGATTGGACCAACTGGGTCTGGAAAAACATTAATCGCAAATACAATCGCAAAGATTTTAAACGTTCCATATGCTTCATGCGATGCAACAGGAATCACGGAAACTGGTTATGTTGGCGATGATGCGGACGTTTCAATTCAAAGGCTATTGCAGGATGCAGGTGGCGATCCAATCAAGGCTGAACATGGTATCGTTTGTATAGACGAGATTGATAAAATTGCCAAAAAGTCCGATGCAATGTCAGGCAGTCGTGATGTTTCTGGTGAAGGAGCTCAACAGGCTTTATTAAAAATCTTGGAAGGGACGAAAGTGTATGTTTCACCGAATAATTCAAAACGAGGGCTTCATGCTGAAACAATTCCCGTGGATACAACGGGCGTGATGTTTTTTTGCGCTGGAGCGTTTCCAGATTTAGGAAAAATTATCGCTAAAAGAATGAGCTCGAGTTCAATTGGCTTTGATGCAAAAATTAAAAATGATAAAGAAAATCAAACAAATATTATGCGAAAAGTTGAGGCTGAGGATTTGATTGAATATGGATTTATTCCTGAATTTGTTTCCCGACTTCATATTATTTGCGTATTGGATGAGCTTGACGAAACTCTATTGGTGAGAATTTTGACTGAGCCCAAAAACTCAATCATCAAACAATATAAAAAACTTTTTGAATTGGATAAGAAGAATCTTATCTTTACCGATGAAGCGTTGACTTCCATAGCGCAGTTAGCGAAAAAAAGACAAAGTGGAGCAAGAGCCTTGAGATCTATAATTGAAAATTTATTATACGATGAGATGTTTGATGTCAATTCATCCGATGATATACAAAATTTAGTTGTCGATAAGGCATTTATAGATAAAAAATTTTCCGATGGGTCGAATATAGTAAACAATTCTAAAGAAAAAGTTAATTTGGCATAAAAATGCTAGATTTCATGCAATATGCTTCTTGTTCGTTTTTTATTTTTGTATCATTGTGCATTGAGAAAATAATATTGAGCTTAAATTAACTTTAATTGAATTAGAAATTATGAATAACTTTTTAATACCAACGATTTTAATGCACAACATACCCCTTCTTGGACTTGAAGAGCAAATCATATCAATTCATAAAGAGTTATCGATACTTGCGGTTGAATATAGCGTGAATAACTGCAATGGCCATATTATTCTGGCTCTTGATTTTGAGAAGAAGGATGGTGGAGGGAATTCGATTTACGGTGGAGTGCTATGCAAAATATTAAATAAATTCTCAGAAAGCAGAGATTCAAAAACATATATTAAAATTTTATTATCCATTAAATCAAGAATAGCGATTCATAAATTTGATGAAGTTTCTTATCATGGCGCTTTTCTCAAATGCATATCTTTAAAAGAAAATTCTTCCGATGATTTGAATTATATTGAAGAAAATATTACAAAATTTGATAATTTTGATTTTTGTAAAAGACAGATAAATCATGCAATTGAAAGCAAACAAGAAATTGACATGGCGACAGAGCTTTTGATGCAAAAATTCAAAAATTATTTACAAATATATGGCTCGGTTCAGCTTTATACGATGATTAATGATATCGAAAGTAATTCAAAAAAAGTTGATAGAGTCGCTTACGAATTTGAGATGACAAGCGAAGAATTGCTGAGTATGATTATCGAGTTTTCCTTATTAAAAAGAGTCAAAATCACTTCTAACTTAATAGACAAATCGATTTTACGTCATCAGCTGAGCAAAACGATTGACGAACAAGTGCGAGACCAAGTTGAAAAAACTCAAAAAATCTATCTTTTAACCGAAAAAGCAAAAGTAATCAATAAAGAATTAGAGGCTTTAAGTGGCGAGGTTTCGGATATCGATAGTTTAGAAAAAAAAATCGAAGAATTGAGTGTCAAAGATGATATAAAGAAAAAATTATTATCTGAGGTGAGACGACTCAAGCTCATGAATGCGAGCTCATCTGATGCGGCGGTGATAAGAAATTATCTTGATTGGTGCGTGAATATGCCATGGAATAAATATTCCGAGGTAAAAAAAGAATTCTCAAAAGTTTATGAAGAGCTCAATCGAGAGCACTATGGAATGGAGAAAGTTAAAGAGCGCATCCTTGAATATTTGGCGGTTGATTTTAGGCAAGGTTCAACATCAAAATCAGCATTGTTGATGGTTGGCCCTCCAGGCGTTGGTAAAACATCGTTATCAAGAAAAATTGCAATGGCTTTGGGTCGACAATTTGCTCGTATTTCTCTTGGTGGAATCAGAGATGAAGCCGATATTCGTGGGCATAGAAGGACCTATCTTGGCTCAATGCCTGGAAAAATTATGCAAGCTGTGAGAGATAGTGGGACTATGAATCCTGTGATTTTGTTCGATGAAATTGACAAAATTGGAAGTGATTTTAGAGGCGACCCCGCATCAGCTTTGTTAGAAGTTCTTGATAGAGAGCAGAATGGTGACTTCCTCGATCATTATTTGGATATTCCATTTGACTTATCTCAAGTGCTTTTTGTATGCACGGCGAATGGATTTGAAAATATTTCGAGACCATTGCTTGATAGAGTTGAAGTGATACAACTTTCAAGTTACAGCGACGATGAGAAGTTCAAAATCGCTATTGATTACATGATTCCAAAGCAGGAAAAAGAGCATGGCTTAAAGGATAACGAGATTATTTTTGAGAATGACGCGATAAGCACAATTATTAGCCGATATACGTATGAGGCAGGAGTTCGTAATTTAGAGGAGCAAATCAGCATTTTGATGAGAAAAACTTTATTAAAAATCATCAATGAAAATGCAGATATTCCAATTAAAATTTCAAGCAATAATTTGCACGATTTCCTTGGTTTGCCGAAATATTTAAGGGATGAAAAGAAGGTGCCTTTGATTGGAGTGGTTCATGGATTGGCATGGAATCAGCTCGGTGGCGATGTTTTGATGATAGAGTCTGTTGCAATACCAAACGATACGAAGAATTATTCTGGGTCGATAAAATATACAGGAAAACTGGGCGAAGTGATGCAAGAATCTATTCAGACTGCTTTCAGTTATATAAAATCATGCCGTGGTGAGATTGGAGTTAAAGAAAGCGATTATAGAGGAGTTGATATTCACATTCACGTTCCCGATGGCGGAACTCCAAAAGATGGGCCTTCAGCCGGTGTGACGATTTTCACTGTTTTGGTTTCATTGCTCACGAAAAAGAAAGTTCGCTCAGATATTGCCATGACAGGTGAAATTACATTGCGTGGGAGAGTTACGGCGATTGGCGGATTAAAAGAAAAAATTCTTGCTGCAAAAAGAAATGGAATTGTTCGAATCATGATTCCAAAAGAAAATGAGAGGGAGTTGAACGAAATTCCTGATAATTTGAAAAAAGATTTAGAAATTTTCATGATTGAAAGTGCTATCGATGTTTTGAAATATGTTTTTGTTGATGATGAGATTGCCACGGTGAAAAAGAATACCGCAAGAAAGAAGGTGGAGAAGAAAGTTTAATATTTTTTATACACTTTCGCCGTAAAACACAATCGTCTTTAGCGGTTGTGATGTAAGGCGTCTTTTCTATCCTTGAGTTTCAATATATTTTCTAATAGTTTCTGGATTTGCTTCTCCGATTGATGAAGTAT
>CAIPFW010000124.1 GCA_903864455.1 uncultured Anaplasmataceae bacterium
TAAATTTTTCAATTTCTGGAGATTTTTTAGACCATCAGGTAAATATCGTAAGTGATTCGTATTAAGATCAAGAATTTCAAGATTATCTAGCAAGAAAACACCAAAAGGTATGTGATCTAAGTAATTTCTTGAAATATCCAAAGAAAGTAAATTCTTGAGATTAGGAGGTATAAAATGGATATTATTTTGAGATAAATTGAGTTCTCTCAATTCTGGTAAATTTTCCAGTTTAAATAAATTTTTAAAATTAGGATCAAAATTTAAAATCAACATATTAAGATCTATAAAAGATTTTAAGTTTTTAATATTCATAGCTCGAAGATAATTAGATTCTCTTTTATCTAAATTTTCAAAAAATGTATTGAATTCATTAGAATTTGGTGTATTTTTGAAAAAATACATTATTTCAATTAGAAGATCAATTGAGTTGTTCATATTTTCAAGCTGTAATTTAGTTATTTGAATATTTTTAAAATTTTCAAGTATTGAAAGCATCTCATTCCAATCAACAAATTTATAAAAATCAACTACAAAATTGTTCAAAGCTTCTAAATTTTTTTTCAATAAAGTTATTTGAACATGAGATAAACCAAGATTATTTAAATTAACTAAGTTATTTATCTTTTTTAAAATAATACCATTATTTTTAAAGGCTTTTAGAAGTCTATTTTTAAAATTTTCGAAATTTTCAAAAATATTCAAAAAGTTTTCAATTTCATCAAAAGTAATAATTTTATGTCTAGATTGGTTAAAGAATTCCATATAATCGTTAATAATGGAAAAACGATTATAAGATAAATTCAATTTTCTTAATTTTTCAGCGTGTAACAAACTTGAAGGAATACTTGTCAATTTATTATGTGACATCTGAAGTTCTTTCAAATATGTAAATTTAGGAAAATAAGATTCTAAATCTTCAAAATGGTTGAAACTGATATTTAAACTTTCAAGTTTAACTAAATCTCCTAACTCAAAAGGAAAAATTTTTAAATTTTTATTAGATGAAATATCAAGTGATTTTAGATTTATAAACTGTGAACAATCAAAATTTTTAAATAAATTCGAGCTCAGATCAAGAAATTCGAGATTTATCAATAATTTTAAATCTGAAGGTAAAACTTTCATACCTGTAGTACTTAAATTCAAAATTTTGATATTTATCAGTGCACTTTGAATATTAGAACAAAGAATATTATCGTTATTGCTAAGATCTAGCGTATTTAAGCTTTTTAGTTTATTTAAATCTGAAGGAATTGAATAAAGACAATTTTCTGAAAGATTGAGTCTTTTTAAATTACTGAATATTTGCTTATTTGAATCCAATGTAATAAGATTCAAATTATTACCTTTTAAGGATAGAGAAGTAAGGTTTGGGAGATTTTTAAATTTATTAAAATGTAAATTAGGTCCAAAAATATGTAAATAGCAATTATCTAACTCAAGTTCTGTTATGTTTTTAAATTCTTCAGGAAATTCCTCTAATTTCTTAAAACAAACATCAGTGATTTTAAGTTTATTAAATTCTCTAAAATATCCGTTTTTCAAATTTACCATATCAAAGTTTCCATGAAAAATACTCAAAGCAAGTGCATTATCAAGATATTCTCCTTCAAAAAGCGAGGCATTTTTAAATTCGTCGAAGCTTTTTGCAGTGGCTTGAACAATTTTTAGAAATTTCATAAAAAGGGTTTGCAAAATAAAAAAAGAAATTAA
>CAIPFW010000125.1 GCA_903864455.1 uncultured Anaplasmataceae bacterium
ATATTATTCTATAATAAATATAAAATACTATAAATAATATCATGAATTTTAATAAAAATTTTAATTATGCCCAAGATTTTAATTCTTTTGAAGATAAATTGAATAAAAATGAATCAAAAGACATTTTTAATAGTGAAGAATATTTCAAACAGCAGGTTCCAAAAATCTCAGTTATCGGAGTCGGTGGCGCAGGTGGAAATGCCGCAAACAATATGATTCGAGATGGATTAAAAGTCAATTTTCTTGCAGCAAATACTGATGCGCAAGCTTTATCGATGAGTATGGCTGGGACAAAAATTCAACTTGGTGCAAATTTAACCAAAGGGTTTGGGGCGGGTGGCATTCCAGAAGTTGGAAAAAATTCAGCAGAGGAGTCCAAGGTTGAGATTTTATCTCACTTGTCCGATAGTGACATGATTTTTATCACAGCAGGAATGGGTGGTGGAACGGGAACTGGAGCCGCACCTATGATTGCCCAGTATCTTCAGGAGCATAGAGAAAAAACAATCAACGAGCAGGGTGTACAATATGGTTTGACAAGTTTATCTATCGGCGTAGTTACAAAGCCATTCAATTTCGAAGGGCCTAGAAAAGCATCCCTTGCAGCGAAGGGACTCGAGGAAATGAAAAAATATGTTGATACTTTGATTGTAGTGCCAAATCAAAATTTATTTCGAATCGCAAATGAAAAAACAACTTTCAAAGAATCTTTTGCGAAAGCTGATGAGGTTTTAGGGAATGCAATTCGCTGTATTTCAGGATTAATTACTGATGCAGGGCTCATCAATGTTGATTTTGCTGATGTGAGGTCTGTTTTAAGCAAGAGAGGAAAGGCTGTTATCGGCATAGGAATTGGGACAGGTGATGATAGAGCGATTATGGCAGCACTTGATGCAATGTCGAATCCAATTCTCGACCAAGTTTCATTCAAAAAAGCAAAAGCCTTGTTAGTGAGTGTGACAGGAGGGGATGATTTGACATTATTCGAAATTGACGCAGCTTTAAATAGAATTCGTGATGAAATTGATGAAGATGCAAATATTATTTTTGGTTCAGTTTATGATGAGTCGAAGACAGGCTCTATTTCGGTGTCCGTTGTTGCTACAGGGATTGAAGATGAAGAGCCGGAAAGAAAGATTGCAGACTTTGCTAAACCTGAAAAAAAGAAATTCTTCACTTCTGATCTTAAGTCGTCCATGAAAGATAATCATCAAGTGATTCTTGAAGAGGAGATCGGGACTCAAGAAAATATTTTTGATTCGAGTGAGACAGTGGAACTGAATATTCAGGGGCAAAATATAAACTTAGAGATGGATGAGAAATTACAAAAATTAGGCGTTTATGAAGAGTTTAAAGAAACCGAGAAAAAGAAAGTTGGCGTTTTAGCGAGACTTGGATTCGACATCCCTGCTTATTTGAGAAAAAAAAAGGATAGAGAGTAAATTTTTTTTATATATGTTGAAAGTTGTAATTTTCCATTCATAATAAAGATATTAATTTTGTATTAATATCGAAAATGGAAAGTAGAAACAACAAACCACTAATATATATTGGTAGTATTGAAGGGCAATCAAGGCTGATAATTAGATGTATTATGGCTACGAATGAGGTAAAAAAGCTTTGTGATCATATTGTTAAAAAATATCCATTTTTAGTTGCACCAGATACATTTGTTGCACCCGATGTATCGCTCGCAGAAAATGAAACCTTATATACAAAAAAGCCAGATCAGCTGCAAGAAAATTATAGCAAGTCAGATGAAGTGATTGATCTCACAGCTAGAAAAGAAACATTCGCTCTTATTTTCACCTTAATAAATAAACGCTATAAAGAATGCATAGAAAATTTAAATCAAAGATTTCGACCGAAAGAAGATAAAAACTGTGAGATAGGAGTATTTTCATGGGATGAATACGATATCTTTAAAACAAATATAGTGGAAGTAGATTCCAAATCAAAGAGCGATGAATATAAAAAAATATTTAACGATGAATTCGAAAAAATTAAAAAAGATTGGAAGGTAAATGAATCTGATTATGAAAAATTGGAAAATTCACTCGAAGAAAAATTTCTAAATGATATTTTACTTCCAATTTATGAAAAAAAAATTGCAGAAGAATTGAATTTGCAAAAAATCGAAAAATCTGGCAGCAAATATTTGGAAGGAGTAGGCAAATTAACGCAAATCAAACCTTCAACTCGTTTGATAGTATGCGATTGGCAGAATACATTAATAGAATTTAAAAATAAAAATTCTCTGCAAGAGCTCAACTATGATGAGCCGAGATAAGATAAGAGAAAGAAACAATGCTCGAAGAAAAAAGAGATTATAATCACGAAAGATAAGATGATAATCTCCATATCGAAAACATATGATGGATCTATTCATGATATAACGATACGAAGAAATGAAAAAGAAATAGAG
>CAIPFW010000126.1 GCA_903864455.1 uncultured Anaplasmataceae bacterium
CAAAAATCGATAAAAATACGGAACTTTAAAATTTTATGAGAAATGCAATGGGTTAACTATTTTAACATCAATAAATGGGAATTAATAGAGGGTGAAGACTGGTTCATAGTAATATTAATGTATTAAATCTCAGACCATCAACTCCTTTGAATAGTTTATGTGCGAATGTATGCCAAATATTATCTGGGATCGCTCTATATTCAACCTATAAAAATAGAGATATATTAGAAAATAACACAGCATGCAAAGTATTTGCTTATGGGGCTTGCATTCTTTATACCGCAGGGGCGTTATATTTTAATTTCAAAAGCATTCAAGAACTTTGTAATAATAATTCTGAGGAAGAAGAAAATCAAGCATTTCAAATTAATGATTTAAATGAAGGGCTCGACCAAAATTTTCAACAGCAAAATATAAACCGTATTATACGATAAACAAAACTCAATTCATCAAAAAATTTTACAATTATTTATATATAATAATAAATTCAAGCAATTTTGATGATGCGATGCAAGAGATAAAAAAAATTTTCATTACGACCATTCATTACATAAAAATGTTTATTTTATTTTTATTTCTTGTCGCAATTTTTTCTCATCATTTCGATGACCCTTCATTTTTTGTTGCGACAAATAAAAAAGCTGAAAATATTCTTGGAAATTCTGGCTCTTATATTTCTAATATTTTTATTCAATTTTTTGGAATTTTTGCATATTTTTTGCCATTTGTTTTTACCTTCAATTCAATTTTATTTCTTTGTAAGAAAATATTTCGACTGCAATATAAATATTTTCTTTTATCTTGTATTTTTGGTCTAGGGGCTTTACATCATTTTTCTGATACGAAGTCAGGAATCATTGGATTTTTACTCAATGACGCTTGGTTTTTTTTCCCAGAAAAGCTTTCCTTTATTTTGAATTCAATTTTCTCAATAATTCTTTTTATCACATTTATTAAAGTGAATTTATATGAAATAAAGAGTAGTAAAAATAAAAAAAAGAAAAAAATTGTATATAATGGTGGTAATTTGATTATAAAATCGATGTTTGTATCTTTAAAAGATTTTTTTCTCAATATAAATAGAAAAATTTCTAAGATTTTGCACAAGAAATATTCTATCGTCGATTTTGATGATTATGCAGCACCTCATCTTAAACAAGAAAAACCAGTCAATACAGAAAAAAATGATATAAATGCTAAATCAAACTTACAGTCACATTCACAATCAAAATTAAATCCAAGTTCATCTTCAGCATCGCAAAGCAAAGTGATTTATAATCCAAATGTGAGGCATGAAAATCGCTATAATTTAAATATAAATCAAAAACCTCATGCAAATACAAAGCAAGAAGAAAACAAGAGTTCATTGGGAAAAGGCGAAGTTGAATATCAGAGAGATGGTGAGGAGGTGAAAAAAACTCCTGTAAGTTATAATCATAAAATTTTACACACATCACCGAAAATCTTTGAAAATGAAAAAAACCAAAAATTGTATGAAGAATTGCAAGCGAGAAGAGTATCTGAAATGGATAAAAAAAAAGTTTTCTCAGAGATATTTAAGAATCAAAATGAGTCAATGGAAACTCACAATAAAATCAATCAATGTGATTTAGATTTGGATAACGCTATAATAAATAACGATGGGAATAACGATGATGAAGAGATTTATGGGATAAATACTCACGATAAAAATCGTAAAGATATCGTCAAAGAAAGCGAAGATGCTTCAAGAAGCTTTGATGAATCAGAAAATTTTGAAGAAGAGAATGATGAATTTGAAGGTTCTGATGAATCTGCAAGTGACAATGTGAGTTATTACGAAAGAGATGATTTGTTGAAAGATTTGAAAAACAATTATCAAAAATTTCAATCGAATCAAGCTCAGCGTAATCAAAATCAATCAAACCAAGTACAACATAATCAAAGTCAGAATTCTCATACACATATTCAAAAATCTATCGAGCAAAATAATATACGCCCCTTGACGCACCAAATTCAAACTCCATCAATTCCAAATTACACATCAAGAGCTCAAGCTTATCAAAATGAAGTTGCAAAACATAAAGTTGATTTTGATGAACCAGAAATTTTGAATAAAGAAATTCGAGTGATTGAAAAAAATTTAGAGTTG
>CAIPFW010000127.1 GCA_903864455.1 uncultured Anaplasmataceae bacterium
TAAAACCTATAATAAACCCATTGCGTTTGTTTTATATTTAAAATTCAGCAATCATGCGAAAATAAATCGCGTTTAAATCGCTTTACAGAAGGAAACCGAATGAAATTTGAAGCTTTTGTCGTCCGAAAATCGATAAAAATACAGAATTTTAAAGTTTTATGAGAAATGCAATGGATTTAATAAATCTCCATAATGCAGAAAATTTGAAAGAGGTGCTCAAGATTGATAAAAACATCGATAAGTTTAAATCAAAATCTATAACAATAAATGACATAAAAGAAAGACGTGAGGAGCATGACATAAACCAAGCACTCAAAAAATTAAAAGGGGTTCCGATAGAACAAATAAACCAAGCAGTTCAATCTCTTGCAGAATCTTTAAAAGACGAATCCCAAGGAAACACAAATTTAGATACGCCAAAAGCCAAATCAATAAAAAGCTCTAATGCACCAAAGCCACCGAAAGCAACAAACATAATAGATAGATGAGGTGAATTTTAATTATCTGTAGATGATAAATTCCTACGAAAATCTTATATAATAGAATTCATTGAAAAAATAAAAAATGCTGAATTTAAAAAATATTACAAAAAGATTTTCCAATGCAGGTAGCTACGTTGAGATTTTAAAAAATGTCAATTTATCTCTTTCAAAGGGTGAAATCGCCTCTTTAGTTGGTGAATCTGGATGCGGAAAATCTTCGTTACTTCACATTGCAGGTCTAATAAGCTCAATCGACTCAAATGACTCAGGTTCAATTTTTATTAATGGAGTGAATTGCACTCAAATGAACGACGATGAGCGAAGCGAAATGAGAAAAAAGATAGGTTTCATATATCAATTCCATCATTTGATGCCAGAATTTACAGCTTTTGAGAACTTATTACTCCCTCAATTAATTTCTGGTAAAAATGAAAAAGATGCCAAAATCAAAACAGAAGAAATTCTCAAAAAATTCAATTTATTTTATTTGAAAGATAAAAAACCACAATACATGTCGGGTGGCGAGAATCAAAGAATCGCAATTCTTCGTGCATTTATAAAAGAGCCGTTATTGGTCTTAGCCGATGAGCCGACAGGCAATCTTGATGAAAAAAATGCGAATGAAATTTTTGATTTTATCTTGCAAAATAGTCGAGAAAAGTCTATAACCTGCCTCATCATTAGTCACAATTCTCATTTAGCACAAAAAACAGATAGAGTGATTTTGATGAATGATATTAATCAGCTCGAACATGCAAATTAACGAAATTTTATTTTCAACGGAATTCCTTTGCTAAAAAATTACTTTAATGTTAGAATCATTTATTACAAAGTTTTTATAAAAATAAATGAATTTTAATGATTCTGAACATAATTTATTAAATGCAAAGCCGATTTATAAACCAATGAAATATACTTGGGCTTATGATGCATGGCACACTCAACAAAAAATTCATTGGATAGCTGAAGAGGTTCCATTATCTGACGATGTAAAGGATTGGAAAGTTCGTTTGACCGACGATGAGAGGTCTTTGTTGACTCAGATTTTTCGTTTTTTCACTCAAAGTGACATCGAAGTGAATAATTGCTATATGCAGCATTATTCTAAAATCTTCAAGCCAACGGAGATTTCCATGATGCTTGCTGCTTTTTCGAATATTGAAACAATTCATATTGATGCTTATTCTAAGCTTTTGGATACAATTGGAATGCCGGAAATTGAATATTCCGCTTTCCTCAATTATAAAGAAATGCGAGATAAGTATGAATATATGCATAGCTTTAATGTTGATGATAAGTTTAATATCGCTTTAACATTAGCTGGTTTTGGGGCTTTTACTGAAGGTTTACAACTTTTTGCATCTTTTGCGATTTTATTAAATTTTCAAAGATTCAGCAAAATGAAAGGTATGTGTCAAATCGTTGCGTGGTCTGTGAGAGATGAATGCTATTCTGATGATACGGAAATACTGACAACGAATGGTTGGAAATTATTTTCTGCATTGAAAAATGATGATTTGGTTGCACAGTTTAACAAAGACACAAAAGAAATTACATTTATCAAGCCTAAGCGAATTGTTTCTTATGATGGCGAAAGAGAGATGGTGTCTCTTTCATACCAAAAAAAACCTATAAATTTTAAAGTTACAGCAAACCATAGAAAATTAATATATTATAACAATAAAGCAAAAGTCATAGAAGCTAGGGATTTATCTTTGCATTATAGAGAGAAGTTGCCAGTTTCAGGTTATATATCTGGCGAATATACAACTCTTACTCCATTAGAAAAATTATTTATCATAATGCAGGCCGATGGTTCAATTCCAAAAGGTGAAAATAGAACTGGTGAAAAATGCGGATATAGAAAGTGCTCTGTTTTTCTTAAAAAAGAAAGAAAAATTGAAAGATTAAGAGCTATTTTAAAAGAAGGCGGAATACAATATAACGAAACTTTTGTTGAGAAAAGAGGTGGTTTTAATTTTTATATTCAATGCCCAATCAATATTTCAAAATATTTTAAAGATTGGGTTGATTTATCAAAAGTTTCTGTACAATGGTGCGATGAATTTTTGGAAGAAATTTTACATTGGGATGGGCATAAAAAATCTAATGATAGTTACTATTATAGTAGCACTGAGAAAAGCAATGTTGATATCATACAAGCAATCGCTGCGTTATCTGGATGGAATACAAATTATTATGTTCAGCAAGATAATCGCAAAGAGACTTATAAAGACGTCCACAGAATTACTTTTTTAAAAGGAGATTTTGAGCCTTTAGCTCATGACAGAGCTGATTTTAAAATTGAAAAAGAATCTGGGAGAGTGTGGTGCGTCGAGGTTGATACAGGTTTTATTGTTACAAGAAGAGAGAATTGCGTTTGTATCTCTGGTAATACCTTGCATACAAACTCAATCATTCGCCTCTTCAGAACGTTTTTGCAAGAAAATCCAGAAATTGATACGCCTTTTCTCAAAGAAACAATCACTCAAATGTGTAAAGATATTATTCATTTGGAGGATGAATTTATTCGTTTGGCGTTTGAAGGTCATAAAATTGAAGGTTTGACGGCTGAGGAAGTGAAGCAATATATTCGATATATCGGTAATCGAAGGCTTATTCAGCTCGGCTATGATGAGGTTTTTGAGAATGCAAAAAGTAATCCTTTCCCATGGCTTGACGAAATGCTGAATGGTGTCGAATTTGCGAATTTCTTCGAAAACAGAGTGACTGAGTATTCAAAATCGGCTACTCATGGAACTTGGGATGATGCTTTTTAAGGGTGGAAAATTTTTAATTGAAGATAGATGAAAAAAAAACATAAAAGATTAATATTTTTTATAATTTTTCTTTCTGCGTTCTGGAGTTTTTCGTTTTTTGCCATTCAATCTTTTCGTGAGAATCTTGAATATTATCTTACTCCAGAGCAAGTCTCAAAGCTGGAGAAAATAGATCATTTCAAAAAAATCAGAGTTGGCGGCCTTGTGACTCATATAGAAAAAAAAAACAACGAAACGAGGTTTATCATTACTGATTTTTCATCTCATGAAATAACGATTATTTATAAAAAGTCAGACTTCCCACCAATTTTTAAAGAAAATGTTGGTGTTATAGCGAGGGGATATCTTATGAATCGTGATATTTTTGAAGCAGAGCAGCTTATCGGCAAACATGATGAAAATTATATGCCGAAAAAATATAATTGATTTTTGATTTTATTTTTTCATACAAAAAGCTCATTTTTCATATAAATGAATAGCAATTTACATGAGCTAATTTCTATATTGCCATGTATTTCGTTGTTGAATGGAGTTTAATTTTTCATACATCTCATTTACTATATCTGTTACATCGATATTTGTTTTTACATAATCAATATAATTAGGGTAAGACTTTTTTAATTCTGTATACAGTTTTTTTAAACATGGATCTACAGTTTTATGGTTTTTATTATAAATTGCGTAATTTTCTCCGTATGAACGGAGCTTATCACTAATTTTGATTGTTATAAAGTTTTCATTTTCCTCC
Organism: uncultured Anaplasmataceae bacterium; assembly: GCA_903864455.1. Classification (GTDB taxonomy): domain Bacteria; phylum Pseudomonadota; class Alphaproteobacteria; order Rickettsiales; family CAIPFW01; genus CAIPFW01. The sequence continues at coordinate 4,011 of CAIPFW010000127.1, forward strand.
TCGATTTCACCAAATACTGTTTTTAAAAAACTTTGTTCGTTTGCGCTGCATGCAATTTTCAATGTATAATAGTCATCATCTTGGTTATATTGATCGTCATTCCAATATTCAATCAGCGTTGCTTTTTTTATTGGTTGATTAACATTTGTATTATCGTTGTATTGAAAATTACTTGCAGTTGAATTTGTGGTCTCAATTTGTTTTTGCAATGCAACTCCCGTCTTCAAAAAATTATAAAACTCAGGCATATCTTGAGATAACATAAACACATAGCGATTTTCTATTAGCTCTACTGCTCTCTCAATCTCCGAAAGAATTATTTTTCTTATTTGTATTTCTGAAATTCCCGCATCTTTATTTCTATAAGATGCTCCGATGTTGTCAAGCTTAGCAAAATAACTCGTTGTCTGATTAAAGAGTGTATCGTCAACTTTTCGTTCTTTTAAATGTTCAAAAAGCATTTGTAAATTTTGAATCACATCAACTTTTTCTAAACCATCGAATTGACCATCAGGCTCAATCGAAAATTCACCTGAAATCTCGAGCATCGTTCGTATTTCACTTCTTATTTGATTTAAATTAACCATATTTTTAAACAATTCAATATATATTGATTATAAATATTAATTATAAAAAAAAAATTAATTTATGCTAAATAATAAGAACCAGTCTTCACCTCAATCTCTTCAGCATAATCATTATAGATGCAATTCTCATCATTGATTCTGCTGAAGAGATTGAATACTCA
>CAIPFW010000128.1 GCA_903864455.1 uncultured Anaplasmataceae bacterium
AGATGTCGGAATTTCATAGAAGATACTTTTAATAAGAGATTTGAGGTAATAGCTGGTTTAGTGAATCTCAAGAATTCCTTTTAGATCAAAGTAATTCTTGAGAAACAAATATGATGGTTTAATGGGATTTTTTATTTAAGGTGAAATATGATGGGTTTATAGCAAGATTCAAATAATTTTTTAAATTTTATATAAACAGCAACTTTACAAAATAAATTTTCTTAAATCCATCTCACTCACAAGTTTTTTCATTTTATCGATAATATATTCGCTATTAATGACAAAATCTCTTTGATGATATTTTTCTGCTTCAAAATTTATATCTTCTAAAATTTTATCAATAATAGTTCTCAATCTTCTCGCTCCTGTGTTTTCAATTTCTTGATTCATTTGAGCTGTAATTTCAGCAATAGTTTGAATAGAATCTTCTGTAAAAATCAAATTCACTCCATCAATTGCAAGCATCGATTGATGTTGGTGAATAAGGCTATGCTTTTTGTTGACAAGAATATCTATAAAATGCTTCTCATTCAGGGGATGCAACTTCACGCTCATAGGAAAACGACCTTGTAACTCTGGCAATAAATCAGAAAACTTTGTAACATGAAATGCTCCAGCAGCTACAAAAAGAATATGATCTGTTTTTATAGGGCCGAATTTAGTATTCACCGTAGTTCCATCGAGCAACGGCAGAAGGTCTCTTTGAACACCCTCCTTACTTACCTCGCCTCTCGAATGAGTGTTATGAGAGCTGATAATTTTGTCTATTTCATCAATAAAAATTATTCCTTCTGTTTGTGCGAGATTGACAGCCTCCTTTATAATTTGATTTTCGTTGAGATATTTACTCGCTTTATCTTCCGTTAGAAGTTCTATTGCCTCCTTAATATTTGTAACTAATTTTTTTGTATTTTTTTTGCCAAGAATTTTATTCATCATGTCCCCGACGTTTATTGCACTCATTTGAACGTGCGCTCCCGGAATATCAAAGCCCATCATGCCGTTGGAAGGAGGCTCAGAGACTGTGATTTCAATCTCTATATCATCCAAATCACCATTGATCAAAGCTACATACAAAGCTTCGAATTGCTTTTTATCGAAATTATTGATTTCATCTTCATCAAGATTCACACTCACATCGGAAAGATTTTTATTCTCATCAATTTCAATATCATCAAAATCTACAACATTTTTTTTCATCAAAATAGCGATAATTTGACCATGAACCTCGCTCAAAACTTTGCTTTTAATTAATTCAAAATGTTTTTTGCGAACAATTTGAACTGATTTTTCAATTAAATCTTTTATCATCATCTCAACATCTCTTCCCACATACCCAACTTCTGTGTATTGAGTGGCTTCAGTTTTGATAAATGGAATGTTCTTATACTCTGATAATTTGCTAATAAGATAGCTTTTTCCGCATCCCGTTGGCCCGTGAAATATGGCGTGGGATGGTTTGATATTATCTTTAAGCTCAGAATCTTTGAGTTTATTTCTTCTATCTCTTGTGCTAATAATTGTAATTAATGATCTTTTTGCTTCCTCTTGACCAGAAATATATTTATCAAGCCACTTGAAGATTTTTTCATTTTTTGTCAAACCATAATCATCTTCTTCTTTCGAAAAATTATCGCATTTCGAATCATTAGGATTTTTTGTAGATTTATTTTGGATTTTTTTAGTCGTAGTTTTTTTTATAGTAGTTTTTTGAGTCTGTTTTGTTTTTTTCTCGTTTGATTTGCTCGATTCGATTTGAAATGCGAAAATTTTTGCCATTTTATCAATCGAATCATCTTTATTCACTAAAATTTGATTGACAGTATTTTCTTGATTCATTAAACTATCGTTAAATAATTTATTATCATTATAGAAAAGTTTATTTTCTTGACTAATGCTCATTGAAGTTTTTTTTAATAAATTTTTATTATAATCATATATTAAGCGTTGTAAGATGAATTTACAAGTTTTATTTATCGTAATTTTGCTAGGATAAATAAAAATTAAACTTTTGATTTGAAGAATTTTTGTTGAATTGTATGAAAGATAGAGCTGAGAGCAATATGCATGAAGAATCTTTTGATTTAACAAAAATATATATGATGTATTCTGCAAAATACAATCTTCATTACGATGAAAAACAATATCATGCCGTCTCTATATTAAATCATCATCTGTCAAAAATATTAAAAAAAAATAAAATTTTTCATAAGATAAAAAAAAATTTTTTTCCAGAAGAGACAAAAAATATATTTTATATATATGGTAGTGTTGGAAGCGGAAAATCAGTGATAACGAATTTGGTTTATAGGAGTTTCCCCGCTTCCTTTAAAAAGAAAACTCGCTCAACTTTTTACAGTTTAATTGACGATTTAAGAACAAAAATCAATCAAACAATCGCAAGTAATGTTGACAAGCATTTGTCAAATCATCAAATTTTATCAAATATTTTAAAGCATGAGCTTCGTCATATATCATTATTGTGTATCGATGAATTTCATATATTAGATATAGCTGACGCTATGATAATTAGCGATTTTGTAAAGATTTTGATTAAATCTCAAAATACAATTGTAATTATAAATTCAAATAGACACCCATCCGATCTTTATAGTAATGGAATTCATAAAGAGCGATTTAAAGAAACTATAGATATTTTACTTGAAAAAAGCCATTTAATTAACTTGTCTACAAATGACTACAGAAGTCATTTTCGTGACTTTCCTCGAAATTATTTGATTTTTGGAGAAAGCGAGGCGAAAGACGAGGATGACTTTAAAAGAATTTTTTATGATTACGATTCTGAGGACGTTTTTGAAAAAGAAACGAATATTGTATCTCAGAGAATAAAATTTTTATTAAAAGGGAATCAAAAATATCAAATCGGATACTTTAATTTTAACGAATTGTTTAATAAACCGTTATACGCCATTAACTATGAAAATTTAATAAAGCAGTATAATTTGAGAAAAATATTCATCAACAATATACCGAAATTGGATGGAAGGGACGATTTCGCTAAGCGATTCATAGCTTTTGTTGATGTTGCATACGAATCAAATATAACTTTAGTTTTATCATCATATTTACACTTCGATGAATTATATGTTAATGGATCAGTAATTTTTGAATTTACGAGAACGATTTCAAGGATACGAACTCTTTGTAACTGAGTAATATTTGCTATTATGGATAATAAAAAGTTTTTTTATTGTGAGCGAAATGAATTTTCATCCTTCGAATTCTCGTAGCAGGAATAGAAAAAAAATTAGAATTTTTACATTTAACAATCTGCTATTTTTATTTTTATTATATTTTTCTTATTTTGGAATGAATGGTTCAAATGGTTTTTTTAATTTAATCAAATTGAATGATGAGCTTGAGAATTTAACAAGCGAATCAGAGGTTTTGAAGAAAGAAAAGCAATATTTAAAGATTAAAAATTCCGGACTACAGGTAAAAACATTAGACCAAGACCTATTGGAGGAAATATCGAAACAAACCCTTGGGTATGTAGATGCGAACGAAATTGTAATTTTAACTAATAAAGAGTAATAAAATATGTATAAAAAATATAGACAATGCGTCGGAGCGATGGTAATCAACAAGCATAAAAAAGTTTTTGTCGCTGAGAGAATTGACTCACAGGGCTCATTTCAGATGCCGCAGGGAGGCGTGAATGAAGATGAGGAGTCGAGAGTTGCGGTTTTAAGAGAGTTGGAAGAAGAGACAGGAATGAGAAGAGTGGAATTTTTGACCTGCATGCCGGAATCTATAGAATACGAAATTCCTCAAAGTTATCGGCCAAAGCATTGGAATGACGAATTCATCGGTCAATCAATTTTATTCTTTCTTTTGAGGTTTGATGGCGAGGATGATGAAATTAATTTAAATTATTCTTCGCATCCTGAATTTAAATCATGGAAGTGGGTTGATATACAAGACGTTCTCGATGAAGCAGTTGCTTTTAAAAAGAATTTATACTCGGATGTGATAACCACTTTTAAGCCAATAATATCAATAGTGAGTAACAATTATAAAATTTTAGAGGGTTAGTTGGTCTCGAGTATTTCTAAGATTTTATAATCGCATTTTAAACGAGTCGCAATTAGAAGGAGATTTACCCCCTTATTATTATTTTCCTTTATATCTTTGCCGTATTTCATTGATATCTCTATCAAAGGAAGTTCAGGTTTTTTATGGATAGCGCGATATAAAGGTGCACCGAATTTACTTTTGAAGTTAACATCAGCTCGATACTCAAGCAATAATTTCACTATCTCTGGATTAGACATCCTAGAGTCAATTGCAATGTGTAAAGCGGTTTGTTTATCAAGATTAGTAGTCGAATTTATATCTACTTCTGCATACTCATCAAGTATAAATTTTACTGTATTGAAACCCTCAGGCATAACGGCCAAGTGAAGCATTGTTCTTCCAGCATGATCTTTGGCGTGGAATTTTGCATTTTTTTATGAAGTAATTGCACGCCATACAAGAACCCCAACTCTGCTATAACCATCAATGGTGTTTGCAATTCGTTGTTTCTTTTATTTATCATTTTATCTAATATGCAATCTTCTAGATCAAAAAAATATTCTAAACCCATTGCATTTCTCATAAAACTTTAAAATTCCGTATTTTTATCGATTTTCGGACGACAAAAACTTCAAACTTCATTCGATTTCCTTCTGTAGGGTGCCTTAAAATGCGATTTATTTTTACGCACTCTTTGAATTTTAAATATAAAACAAACGCAATGGGTTTTATTGCTAAACCAATTTCGTCCCATCTATTAAAAATCACTCAAGATTTCTCTTTTTTCGATTTTTTCTTCGTATAATGTCAAATATTGCAAAAATTATTGAGAATATAAAGGAGGCATTCAGATAATTTTTATTAATTTCTAATCCGAGACCTTTGAATATGAAAAGCAATCCAACTCCAATTATAAAAAGCATTGCCAAGAGTTTTAGATTTTGATATTTTTTCATGATATCGGAAAGTGCATTGAGGGAGAAAAATAAAGTGAGCATTGATATAAAAACTGCTAGCATTATAATTCGCACATCAGGAACTAAAGCTATAGCGATTAATACAGAGTCTATAGAAAAGACCAGATCTACTAATATTATTTGAAAAATTGCAATAAAAAATGCTGCAAAGTCCGTTCTATGACTTGATTTAATTTGTTGATTATTGGAGGTAGAGTAAGATTCCTTGATTTCGCTTTCTTTTCTTTTTGCTTCATCAATTTTTTGCTTCTTGATTTCATCTTCGCATAATATAATTCTCTTAGACTCCATTCCAGATTTGTAAATTAAAAGCAATCCACCGAGAATAAAAATTAATTCTTTGTATGTGATTTCTTGAGATCCAATTGTAAAAAAAGTTGTTTTCATTTTAAAGATCGAATCTATTGAAAACACAAAAATACCTCGCATTAAAAATGCCATCGACAGCCCAACAACTCTCACTAAAAAAACCGCACGCAAGAAGAGTGCAATCGTTAAACCAAAAAATTTAACTGGTTCTTTAAAATGACCGCTCATTCTCTCAGAAATCGTGACAACAAAAATTAAATTATCTATAGATAAAATAATTTCTAAAAGTATTAAAGTTAAAACTGAAATTATTGATATCTCCATAGCAAATGTATATTTTTTTATATTTTACAAAATAAATTATTAATTTTTACTTTCCTAGGTGAAGTCATTACATTCGTTACATTCACTCTCCAATAAAAAAATATTCATTTTTGTAACTGTTTATTGTATATAATAATTATCTATAAACCCATTGCATTTTCTTAAATTTCTTGATAAATA
>CAIPFW010000129.1 GCA_903864455.1 uncultured Anaplasmataceae bacterium
AGATGTCGGAATTTCATAGAAGATACTTTTAATAAGAGATTTGAGGTAATAGCTGGTTTAGTGAATCTCAAGAATTCCTTTTAGATCAAAGTAATTCTTGAGAAACAAATATGATGGTTTAATGGGATTTTTTATTTAAGGGGAAATATGATGGGTTTTATTTAACCCATTGCATTTTCTTAAATTTCTTGATAAATTTTTTATCAAACCAATATTCAAAAACCACTCACCTTGATATTATTTTCTTTTATTTACATCTCTTTTTAGCGAATCTAACTCCGATTCAATAAAATTTTTAAACTCAAAAATTGTTAATCTTGATGGTAAACAATCTTTGATTTTCAATCTATCATCTCTTTGTGACAATAAATCAGAGTCACATTTCATCTCTTTATTATTTATGACTTCATAAGTTTTCTCCCATTTTACTATAATAGAAAAATATGAATCCAAAGTATGTTTTAAAAAAAGAACTTCTCTTCATCGCTTTTAAATTTTTTGCCATCTAGAGATTCGATATAAATATTTTTATTAAAATCTATCTGCGTTTTAAAATCTTTTGATGCACCGCTTTCATTTTTAAAAATTTTCGAATAAACATATATTATTAATGCAATACCGAAAGCAAAATTTAAAATTTTCTCTAGATAATTTACTTTTACGACGATTGCACGAACCTTATTTTGATATTGTTCGATTTCTTTATCATCACTATTGTAATAAATATTCTCAGATCCCTTATCATCATTCATAGTATAAATTTTTATTAAAATCTTTTTATTACTTTATTAAGAATAATATAGTGCAATGTTTAACAAATTGCTAATATTTTAATGTAAAATAAAATTATCAACAAAGACGAACCCCTTTAAAAAATGAAAATTCAATGATAAAATCAATTCAAAACAAGTTTATCAATTTTAAATGTTTAAATCTCAAGAACTAAAATTTTTAAATAATCGTGGATATTTAAAGCAATGCACTCATTCAGACCAATTAGACGAATTATTTTTAAAAAAAAAGATAACTTTTTATATTGGCTTTGATTGCACAGCAAAATCACTCCACGTCGGCCATTTAATTCCAATCATGATTGCAAGAAATTTAGTAAAATTTGGACATAAAGCGATTATTATTCTTGGAACAACAACGGCAAAAATTGGCGATCCATCTGGAAAAAACGAACAACGAAAAATTCTAAGCCATGAAGATATAGAAGAAAATTTTCAGTCAATATCAACAATTATTCAAAAATTTGTCACTTCTGACGACTCGGAAAATCAACCAATTTTTTTAAAAAACGACTGGCTTGAGGGAATCAATTTGGTTGAATTTTTAAGAACGTATGGCGTGCATTTCTCTGTGAATCGCATGGTAAATATGGAAACTTTTGCCGAGCGACTTCAAAATCAAAAACCATTATCGTTTTTGGAATTCAGTTATAGTTTATTCCAAGCGTACGATTTTCTGCATTTATACGAAAAACATAATTGTCAATTACAAATCGGAGGTTCTGACCAATGGGGCAATATTATCTCAGGAATTGATTTAGTTCAAAAAATTCACCATGGCGACTTCGTTTGTGGCACTACAACTAATTTATTACTCAATGCGTCGGGCGAAAAAATGGGCAAAAGCGTCGGTGGAGCAATATGGCTTGATGAAAAAATGCTACATCCTAACGATTATTGGCAATATTTTAGAAACGTTGATGACAAGGATATATTAAAATTTTTCCATTTATTGACTGATTTAAGTGATGACGAAATTATCGAAATAAAGCAAAAAATTGACTCAGATGGGAGCACTCTCAATGATTTGAAAATTCTTCTCGCCACAAAAATCACCGAAATTTGCCATGGATTCGATGAAGCGAAAAAAATTGAATCGAATGAAAAATTAAAATTTACAAAAAATATTCATTCAGATGATTTGAAAAATATCACCCCTGATTTTGAAATAAAATTTGACGAAATTGTCAATCTATCTATCTTGGATTTGCTGAAAAAAATAACAACTGATTTTTCAAATTCCCAATTAAAAACTTTAATTTCTCAAAATTCAATAAAAATAAATAAAACAACAATTTCTGACTCGCAGTTTATTTTCAATGCGGATTCTCTCACTCAATTCAATATTCAAGAAAATATTTTGATAGTTGAAATTGGAAAAAAGAAAAAAATCATTGTTAAACTCATTTCGTAACAAATTCAATTCTCACGTTTGCATCGATTCCGAGGTCATTTTTTATGCACCTCTCATCTCGATTTTTATTTTTTGCATTCGCAAGATTCAATTTTATATGACAACTCTTATCATTTTTAATATTTAAAATACGCATCAAATCTCTACTCGCTTTTTCTAAAAAATTCATTTTTTTCAAAATATTTTGAAATCGAAGGCTTGTGATGATTTCGATTTTTATCGATTTTATTTGCAAGCTTTTCTTTTTTAATAAATTTATTGCATATTCAAGAAATTTTATTGAGCTTGCATTTCGCCATTCTGAATTCGTATCAGGAAAATGATCGCCTATATCACCTTCAGCAATCACAGAAAAAATCGCATTCACCATTGCATGAAAAACAATATCGCCATCGGAATGAGCGTCAATATTTTTATGATAAGGGATTTTTTGACCGCATATCATTGGCTTTTTCTCTATATTATCTTGCAAAGAAAATCTATGCCTGTCGTAACCAAAACCAATCAAAGATTGATTTTTCTCATTTTTTTTATTGAAAGATATGTTGGCGATAAAAATCGTAGCCTTTGATTTTCCTGTATCACCAATTCTTTCCCCTGTTCCTGCTTGTACAGTGATTTTATCTTGCGATAATTTTAAAAAATCACACAAAAAGTTGCGAATTAAAATTTTATGATTTAAATCATTTTGATGGAGTTTTGGCTCTTGCAATGTTATATGAATTGATAAATTATTAATTTTATAATTACTTATATCGATAAAATTTAAAACTTGCGAAAAAATTAAATCTATAGATTGATTTTTTTTTTCTAACTCTATGAGCTGAGATTTAAAATGATTGACAATTGTATGCGGATAGAAAAAATTCAGAATCGCCATACAAATCGTATGTTTTATTTGATCGTGATTTTGATTGATCAAAGGGAAAAAATTCAATTCTTGATTACAAAAAATCAATTTATCCTGTTGATTATTGAAATCAAAAAAGCACTTTTTTGAAAAAAAACCAGATCTCATTTATTAAATTAATATTTGTTATAAAATATTAACATGGTTTAGTTTGAATGCAAAATCTCATTCAATTTCTTTTCCATCAAGTCTGCTGTTCTCTTTTCAGGAATGAAATCAGTCACCTTGCCATCATGATCGAAAAACTTCATCGTCGGATATCCTTTGATTGCATTCGCTTGACAAATTTCACCATTACCATTCAAAGCGCAATCAATTCTTGCGATATTTACGCCATCATGTACTTCATTTGCAAATTTTTCAAACTCAGGCATCATGTTATGACAATGACCACACCAATTCGCATAAAACAACACTAACGTGTCATGATTTTGTATTTCAGCTTGAAAATTACTTGCAGATAATTCTAATATCATTTATATACCAAAAAAAATAGTTCAAATCCATAGCCCAGCCTGCATACACCATATAAAAACCTTGATATTCTTGCGACATTGAACCATTTATATA
>CAIPFW010000130.1 GCA_903864455.1 uncultured Anaplasmataceae bacterium
ATGATTAATTAACCGGAGGAACCATATTATATATATTTAGGAAGATTATTAATTTACATATAATGATAATTAAATTAATATAAAAATAATCTCTTGATTAATATTATAGAATGACATTAAAAGAAGATATTAAGAAACAACGCCCCAAATTGTCAGACGGGAGTTTAAACACTAATGACTCTCTCTTGAAAAGTTTATATAATAAAGTATTTGAGAGCAAAGATGTAGACCTTGAGAGATTTAATAAAGACGATGATAAAATTATAAAACATTTAGAAGACTTGCCTCCCAATAAAAGAAAGACTATTCTCTCTGCCTTGCTTGTAGTAACCAGTAATGACAAGTATAAAAAGTTGATGATGGGAGATATAAAAGAATACTCTGAAGAAATTAAGAAGCAAGAAAAGACAGAAACACAAAAAGAAAACAGTATTACGAATGACGAGATAAAAGATAAATGGAATGAGTTGAGAGAAGAAGCCGAACACCTTTACAAAAAGAAACAACTCACGTCTACTGACCTGCAACAAATACAGAAATATATTATTCTCTCCCTTTTCGGCGGAATATTCGTCGCTCCTAGACGAAACCTCGATTACTCAGAGATGAAGATTAAAAACGTTGATAAGAAGACTGATAATTATATTGATAAAAACTCGTTTGTGTTTAATCGGTATAAGACTGACAAGTTTCACGGACAACAAAAAGAAACAATCCCTCCTGCCCTTCTCTCCATTCTTAAAAAATGGATTAAAACTAATCCTAATGAATATTTGCTTTTTGATGCAGACAAGGGAGAAAAGCTAAACTCGGTTCAGGTCACTCAACGCATCAATAGAATATTCGGCAAGAAAATCTCTGTTAATACATTTCGACACACCTATTTAACTGAAAAATATAGCGACACTATTAAAAAAAATAATGAAATACAAAAGGATTTAGCATCTATGGGGTCATCTGCTAATATGCTTACTACTTATGTTAAAAAGGATTAGCACGGGGACACGAATATTATCAAAAGAAAAAACTGGAACAATCAATTAAAAATAAAATTGAAATCGATTCGATTCGAGTTCATTAGTTATTGAAAATAACAAATGAGCGGAATTGTTTATGCGATTACGCACGGCGGTATGACTTATTTCGGGAGTTCTAAAATGACTGAAAATGATAGGTGGTATAAGCATAAAAATCAATATAAAAATGATACTTTGACTTGTAATAGTAAAATAATCTTTTTGAGAGCAGAATTGGACGATGAATCGCCGACTTTTACCGTGTTGGAAAAGTATGACGATATTGACAGAGAAGAATTACGAAAAATAGAGCAATGGTATATCGATAATTTTGAATGTGTTAATGAAAAAGGAGCGCTTCAAACCCGAAAAGAATATCGTGAGAAAAATCGAGATATAATTAATCAAAAAAATAGAGAATATAGTGAGAAAAACCGAGACATAATTCATCAAAAACAGAGAGAAAAACGTGAGAAAAATCGAGACATAATTAATCAAAAAAATAGAGAATATCGTGAGAAAAATCGAGACATA
>CAIPFW010000131.1 GCA_903864455.1 uncultured Anaplasmataceae bacterium
AATAACAATACAAAAACAAATTTGAAAAATAATTTTTCTAAGTTAAAGAATATCATTTGTTTTAAAATTCAAGTGATACTCTCAGACTCTATAGTTGCAATCAGAAATTCTGAAGCTGATTTAGATGAAATAATTCGAGTGGCCTGCAATATAAATGACAAATCAGAATTTAATTTAAAAAAAATTATATCTGACATAAAAAAAAGTTCATATCAGGATATTATATTTTATTGCATAGAAAATCTTCAGAGATTCAATATCTCTTTAAATAAAAACAATTCCGATATTTCTACAATAAAAACTCTCAAAGAGGCAAATTCAATACTTTCAAAGTATTCTCAAGTTGCCTCAATATTTCCAGAAAAAATGGGAGAAGATAACAAAGAAGATAGTGTGAACAATGTTCAGGATTTCAATAAGTTATTTACCGATCAAATGCCTCAAATTTTAAAAAATTGTGAATTGAAATTTTTGCGGGATGCTATTGAGAATATTTTAAATGAAAATTTGGAAGAAAATAAATTGAGAAAAAGATTTCAAGAAATCATAAAAGTTTTTCAAGAGAAAATATCGAAAATTGATTATACGAATGATTTTAACCATAAAGTCTTTACACAAGAGGATAAAATTTCAAAAGATGCACAGAATATATTTAATGGATTGATTAAATTGATTTGTCAAATAAAATATTTAGGTAATCTGTTCAATGGAGACAAATGCTTTGGAGAGAAGAAATCAGAAATTAATTATCATTCAATATCAAATAAATATAAAAACCCCAACCATAAAATGTATCATTTGTTAAGTGAATTTTTAGATAATGTAATCAAGCTTGAATCCATTAAAGAGAAAATGGATCTTGTAATTAAAATGTATTCGAATCCGATTGGACAAATTGCATTAAGTGGTATGGATGACGTATACCAAGCTCTCATCATGTAATAAAAAGCTAATCCATCATTTCTTCTATTCGACCCATCATGATGAAATCATTTTCATGCAATCCATGAAGTTTGATTGTATATAAAGAAACATAGACAAAACCATCACCAAAAGTAATATCAGGATAATAAGATTGTTCAATTCCAAGTCTATAAAGAGCAGAGACAAATACAAAGCACTCTTCATATGTTCTAAATAAAAAACGACCATTGAGTGTAGTATTTTCACCAAGTTGCTTGATCATCCATCGATGCTTTTTATCTTCATGATCCATGAAAATAAATTTCATAATCGCTTCAATTTGTTCGTTTGTTAATGCCGGTGCATCTTCAGGAAACGCATAACATTTTTTTGTTTTCAACTTTTCAAAAGTGTACTCTTGCAAAGAAAATTCATTCATAAATTGTATTTTTTAATATAATTTTTATTATACTACATAATTTTAATATCTTATTTTGATTTGATCAATGGGTATTAAAAAATCATTAATTTTCTTAATTCTATAATAGACCTCTTTCTTATCTACTTTAATTATAAATTCCACTTAGTGATTCAATCCTCAATTCAAATCTTTTACGTCCGTCCCTATTTTTTCCTCCAATTATATTGAATTTTCTCGATGAAAGCAAACGATGAAATAAAAAACTGTAAAGCAATTGACGTGTTTTCAAAAAACGCAACGCTCAAAGAAGTTCGTGAAACAGATTTGTTTTCAATTGATGAATTAATTAACAAATCAAGTGCTGAAATGAAAGCGAATAATGATAACATAGATGGCGGTAAAAATGAAAAGCAATTTTTAAAACTTTTTACAATATTGATGAATGAATATAAATTTCATGCTGCGGCAAACGAAATTTTTAAATTTTCTAGCAATATCAATCAATTTATAGATCAGTATAAACCATGGGCATTGTTTAAAA
>CAIPFW010000132.1 GCA_903864455.1 uncultured Anaplasmataceae bacterium
TGTATTTTTTCATTTTTATTGAAGTGCTTTTGAGATCCATACTTCATTGTATATGATAACAATGAAATCAACTATTAATATATAATAGGTAATTTTACTTGAGTTAAAAAAGAATCATGAGCTCTATTTTTTCACTCCAACATCATATTCAGTTCCACTCCAAGGCATTTCGAAATCAAAATCACGAAAATCCTGATCCAATTCAACTGGAGAATACTTGACTGATTTCGTTTCTAAGTCGTAGCGAACCTCATCATATCCAGTCAAAGGAAAATCTTTTCTAAGTGGGAAGTGCTGAAAGTTATAATCAGTCAAAATTCGCCTTCCATCAAGAACGTTTGAAAAAACAATTCCAAACATATCATAAACCTCTCGCTGAAGCCAAGTTGCAGAGGAAAAAATCTCATGAGATGATGGGATTTCTTCGTCATCGTCAAGAAAAATTTGTATAAAAATCCTGCGATTGTATTTTAAACTTAATAAATTATACAATGCACTGAATCTTTTTTTATATTTTTTATGAAAAACATAGTCAATTCCTGCGATATCGGCCAAAATTTTAAATCGCAGACTCTCATCATCTCTCAAAAATTTTATCAAATCGAGTAATTGATTTATTTTAATAATTAAAACAGGTGCATCATTTTTGTGATATGCAATCTCTTCGTAAAGATTCTTGTCGATTAAAGAAAGCCATTCATGCTTTTCAAAAATTTTTCCTTCTTCAATTGTTTCGATTACTTCGTTCATATTTTTATTTTTTATGTTAAAAATAATTTTAATTCAAAGGTAAATTTTGTCAAGTTTTTCCCAAAGTAATCAAAATAAATATTCAACATTTCGCTGTCTTTTTAAAATTCTTTCAATAGTTTTGAACGGCAAAGCTTTATTCAAATTGTCGTACGCTTTTGAAATGATTGATGGTGCGCTTGCAAATTCATTAGAATATGATATTGCGTCGGCGATTTGCTCTATATCGTTTTGCTTCAAATGCAAAAGTGACCCATCAAAAGCCAATTTGACAAAAAGTTTATATGTAAGAAGAGTTAAATATCGATAATTATTTAACGGGTGATCGTAACTGCAATCAAGATTTAAATTCAGCAACTCTCTATTCGCAACATTTTTTACAATAAAACAAGCGATTTTTTGCATAAAATCCGAATGATCGAAATTCTGAGTAAATAATTCTTTTGAAGAGAGTAAAACGCTTATTAAATAAAAAAATTGATCCACTGAATCATAGTAATCTATATATAATTTTTTGTTTTCAAGGCGCATTTTTGTTCTCACAAACCCCTCCATTTCACTTAAAGCGATTTTGAAAAAAGTTTTATAAAATTCGTATAGTTCGACGTTTGATTTAAAAGATTCATTGTAAATCGGATGAAAGATAAGGTCATTTTTATCGAATTCGATGAGAAATTTTCTTTGACCATCCACCATAAAAAGAAATTTATTGGAATCTAATATTGAAAGGGCGCTTTTCATCGCTTCGTCAAAGCATTCTTTTGTGATGATTTTTGTATTTAAAAATAAATGATATAAAAGTTTTTCAAAAACTTCATATAAAATTTTTTGATTATTTTTATAAAAAAATGTGATTGTTTTTTCTATATCATTCTCTTGATAATAAAAATTATTTTTTTGTATAAAATTTTCTTTATCATCTTTCAGTTTGCATTTTGAATGTTGATATTCAGATTGGTTTTCGAACCTCATCGAAAAAGAATTGCTATCTAATATAATGCTTGCTTTATTCATTTTCGATAAATTACAAAAAATATTAGAAATATTATTTTGTAATTATGAATAAAAGATTATTATATTTTGCGTAAAGAGAATTTAAATTATTTTCTTAATTTTTCTTTTTGAGAAAATATTTAATGATTACGATTTGCACTAAAATGAAAAAAAACAAACAATATATAAAATTCCATCCAGTAAGCGAAATGTTTAAAAAGCGAAATTTCACTTCATCGCATCTGTGAAAATAAGTATCAAGTGACATAAACAAATTTTCAAAATTCCCAGTTGTTTGAGCGACTCCCGTACATAATTTGTTTTCAAACCATTTATTTTCAATTCCCAAATGAGTGAATGAGAGTGCGACATTTGATAAAATCGCTATCAAAACGACAAATAAACCATAAATCGCTCGTTCTTTGAAGAAAAGAAAAACGACAGGTAATATTGCTATAAAAAAGAAAGGGATTCTTTGATATATGCATAGCTTACATGGCTCGATATCAAATGCATATTGCATTATATATACTGTGATTAATGGAAAAATTGCCATTAAAGCAAAGAATATCAATAATTTGAAATTATTCTCAAAAACATAAGAATATAATTTTTTTATTAAATAAAGCATAATTCTGACAAATCAAAAATATATTTTGATGATATCAAAATACTGCATTCTGAGGAATCATTTTGTTGAATATCCTCAATTTTTCTCTTCTGAAGAACTATTTCGCTTGGAAAAAGCTTATCGGCGTATAAATATCTTCTCCATTTTCACCAAATGAATGCTCAAGTGTCAAATTGTATTGAAGATCGAGACCTTCAGAATTTTGACCATTAATCACAACAGTTTCATTACTGAGTAAGAATTTCGAATTTTCAAAACTATGCTCAAGACTCACATTGCTTAATTGAACGCCATCAATGAGTGCGCCATGTTCGTATGGGCAAACTACTATATCATGTACGTATTCTTCGCCACCAACATTTAATTCAAAATGAATTGGAGTATGTAATAAATCAAAAACCATTTTGTACCTTAAAAATAACTTATTAATATAGTAACTATATTTAAATTGAATGTCAAATTTTTTTTACAAAATAATTATATCTTATATCTTTAAAGCTGCCTGCAATCTTTCAATTCCCGCTCATTTATATTAAACTTATTTTACTATTAAATGATATAAAAAGCATGAAATTTGATTCAAATTTAACGGATACTGAGTGGGAATTGATAAAAGATCTCATTCCAATTACCTAAAGATTTTCCTAATTGGAAGGATCATTTATTGAACCCATTGCGTTTGTTTTATATTTAAAA
>CAIPFW010000133.1 GCA_903864455.1 uncultured Anaplasmataceae bacterium
ATATAAAACAAACGCAATGGATCTAATATTGAATGAGTGGGAATTGAAAGATTGGAGACTGCTACATAGAGAGATTTTTCTTAAAAATAAAGAAATTTAGAAGAATGGCTATGAGGTTTGAGAAGGAGGTAGAAAATTTTATGGATATTGTATTAATTGGATGTGTGTGCTTGATAATTGGAATTGATGACGCACTCTAGGAAGCGCTCTTTTGCTCTATCAAATCTTGTAGCGATTCTTCGGTATCGCTTAAGCTCTAAAAGAAATGCAATTGGTTTATTTTAAGAAGCTTGACCTAAAATCTTTTTCAATATAAAATTAACTTAACAAATGCTATAATTGAAATTAAAATATAAATAAATTTTATGCTTTATAAAAAAAGAATTATTAATTTGAGGAGGCAGGTTGAAGGTGACAACAATGACATTGAAGAAAAAAAGCTTATCCTCTCCCAAGGATTTCGAAATTATTTGAAGGATTTTTGGAAAAACAGCAAATATAGTCCGATCGATTTATTTCCAGATAAAAACAAACCATCTTTTTTATCGAAATTAAATGATAATTATAATTCTAAAATTGAATCAATAAAGAATTATAAATATTCAAAAGATATCGCGAAAGGGAAAAAAAACCCAATCGCACCATTAGTCGCTGGAATTGGTGTATTTTCTAGCGCAATAATCAAACCAATTGGAAAAAAAGCAATGAGTGCGGTAGGTAGCAAAATTGCTTCAGCTACAAAAGGTTTCAAAATGGATGGACCAATTAAAGCTATGTTTAATAAAATTGGTATTCCAATTGAAGATGTAAAAGAAGAGGGTGAAATAACTGTTACAGGAAATGACCAATTAGAGCATTTAAATAATCATTTTTTTAGGTGTCGTGGAAGCAAGGGTGTCACTGATCTTCTTGTATTTTCAACTGTTGGAGTGAGCGGCAGCATTGTGTTTTCAATCATTGGTGCTGGGGCTGGTGGACTACTCATGTCCAACCCAATCACAATGCCGATTGGTTGTTTGTTCATGGCTATGGGTATGAAGTCCAGTTTTGAATCCATAGTTTTTAAATCCCCAAAGCAACTTGCAAGTATCTTAATTTCATTAGCAAGGGGAGTACGAGATAAAAAAACAGATGTGAAAGTAATCGATATGAATGGCTTACAAGAAGAAATAGACAATATGACTGAAGAAAAAGCTGATAAAATATTTGCAAGTGCAACAGAAGAAGAGAGAAGGGACGCTCTGAATATAGGGGCTGAGGTGTCCAGTGTTGCTGAGGAATTTAAAGCAAAAAATGTATCTCGAAATTCATCAATCTATGAAGATCCCCTAGATTCATTTGAAAATTCATTAAAATCTGCACGGAATTCGTTGTATGGAGTGAGTTTAGAAGACGAGAATACAGATAACAACACAAGTCATGCAGAATCTTTAAATAATTTAAATAAGCAACAGAAAGATCGAAAAAAATAAATTAATCATCGTGAGATATTCCCTCAGAATGAGAATGCGAATTTTGAGGGGTATAATCGGGAGTATAGTGATGACCGTCATCATAATGCTCTGCACCTCTAGCGCTTGATAAATCATACGAAGGTTCGTAGTCATCGCCTCCGCTTAAAATTTGTTGTCCTGCATGTAAGAGGTCATCGTGATGCTCTGAAAAATCATTGCCATCAAACATATCACCATGCTGAGATTGATCATGATAATCGTCATCATCTGAAGATGAAGATTCTCCACTACCACCATCATCACCTGCCGATTCTACTGAACCGACGATTTCTTCGGGAGTTGCGTTCATATTCAAATGTTGTTTTTCGCCAAGAAGGTTGACACCAAGAATATTCAAATGCGTTGTACCAATTTGTATAATTCCGGGAATGGGGTTTGATATTGGGCTAAAAACACCCTGTATTGTGCTTTTTTCTAAGTTCTCGAATGTTTTTGCGGCTTGATTCATCGCGCCAAGTGGTAATAGAATTTTTTCTAGACTATCACTCATATTTAATATTCCATGCTTACCATCACCTCCACCATCCTCATCCGATTTTTTTGTGAAAAAAGCTGCTGCATCCTCGCCGCCTTGATCTCCGAAATTTACTCTTAAATATCTCTTTAATCCAAAAATATTTTGCATCATACTGATTTGCGTATTTTTATAAACTTTTCATATATTTTATCGAAAATTAATAAAGAATTTATTGATGAGTGGATGTCATACTTCTTATCAATATAAAAATAATTTCTTTACTTTCTGATAAAAAACAATATAATAAATTTTTGAAGAATTTTGGGAAAATGGTCGAGTGGTTTAAGGCGGACGCTTGGAAAGCGTGTTTACGTTCATAGCGTAACGAGGGTTCGAATCCCTCTTTTTCCGATTTTATACGTTATTTTTAATTCCAATATAAATATCAACAACTCCATTATTTTTCGAATCGTAAATTTCAAAATCTGCAGTGTAAGATCTTTCACCTCCTAAACTATTCTCTCGTTCCATTTGCCATATATTTTTCCATATATCAATCACCGATTCGTCGCCTTCATTTGTAAATTTTATATAATTTGATGTTGGAATATGTAAAGTTGACAAATCTCCTTTTGCATCGTTCAACGATTTCACTTCTTCACCAATAAAAAATGTATAATCGCCATGAAAATCACTTTCGTAATTTGTATAAACAGCATAAATTACGCCAGAAGTTTCTTTGCAATCTATTTTTTCAGAAATATTTTCACTCAGATACTTTCCCCATGTTGTACCGATATTCTGAACCTTATCGCTATTATTCGCAATGATGCTTATACCAATCAGATTTATATTCGGTAATTCGACTATTGTTTTTTTCATATAAAGATGAATAATTTAAACTTTAATTATAGATATTAAAAATTTTCTTGTCAAGGAAAAAGGATTACGGACTAAAACTTGAAGTATTGATCATCTCTTTGAAAAAATCTTTAACTGTGATTTTATCTTGATTTTTCAATTTTCGATGTAATTTTGCAT
>CAIPFW010000134.1 GCA_903864455.1 uncultured Anaplasmataceae bacterium
CCGAAGGAGAATTAAAGTTGAACACGTCTTTAAAGATATGAAAATATTTAAATATTTAAAAGATAGATGTCGGAATTTCATAGAAGATACTCTTAATAAGAGATTTGAGGTAATAGCTGGTTTAGTGAATCTCAAGAATTCCTTTTAGATCAAAGTAATTCTTGAGAAACAAATATGATGGTTTAATGGAATTTTTTATTTTAAAGGAAATGCAATGGGTTTGATTTCTATTGTCTCTTCTCTTCCTTTCTTTTTACTCAAGTGTTCAGTTTACCCTTGTTCAATTGAATGAGAATGATTACCGCTATCTTTGATGATCTCTTTTTTTTGAAGCTCCATAGTTTGGCGAAAAAATATTTCTAGTTTGTTATACTTATTTTCATCGTTATTTTCCTCATGCGCCATCGCTTCTTCCGTGCTTTTTATATCATTTAATAAATTAAAATAAGTTTAATACAAATCAGCGGGAATTGAGAGACTGAAGATGGTCTTTTATTTTTTTTAAAAAAATGTTTGGCACTTCCACCCCATAAAAAATTTTTCCTGTCAAATTGAATTAAACAAAAATTAGACATTTGTATTTATAATTAATATAATGTTTTATCGATTTAAAAATTTTTAATTCAAATTAACCATGTTTTTTAGTTTTTCTAGAGTTCTCAATTTTATTTTTGGAATTGTTGTTTTTTCTATCATCGTCGGTTTGATTGTTTTTTACGAGTATACAAAAAATTTACCAAGTTATGACCAAATCATCAATTACAAACCAGATGCAACAATCAACGTATATGCTGAGGATGGTGAATATCTCGCTTCTATTTTCCGAGAAGATAGAATAGTTTTAAAAACTGAAGATACGCCCTCACTCATCAAAAATGCTATTATTGCAGCCGAAGATAAGGATTTTTATGAAAATTCTGGCCTAGATTTTAGTGGAATTTTTAGAGCGATGTTTGCTAATATAACATCTTATTTTTCTGGTGAAGGGAAAATTGTTGGTGGCTCGACGATTACTCAACAAATTATAAAAAATACAATGCTTTCTAAAGAAAAAACTTTAAAAAGAAAAATTCAGGAAGCTCGCCTTGCAATTGGAATCAATAAACACTTATCAAAAGATGAGATTTTAGAGCGATATATAAACCATATATACCTTGGAAATAACTCATATGGTTTTGCTCAAGCTTCTCTCAATTATTTAAATAAATCGATAGATGACTTGACGATAGAAGATGCTGCGTTTTTAGCTGCATTACCTCAAGCTCCATCTCGTTTAGATCCAACAAGGCGAGAAAATCATGAACGTCTTGTCAATAGAAGAAATTGGATAATAGACCAAATGTTTAAACAAAATTTTATCACTCAAGAGGAAAGAGATGATGCGACTGCAAAGCCAATCGTTATTGATAAGAAGCCACGAATCACTCAAAATCAAATTGGAATTGAATATGCCATTGACGAAATAAAGAAAAAATTATTTGAATTATCTGGAAAAGATGAAGATTTTTTATATTCCGGTGGATACACAGTTCATAGCACAATCAATCCTGAGCTTCAAAAATACGCTACTTATGCATTGCGTAAGGGTTTAATCGAATATGATAAATCGAGAACGAAATGGGAAGGACCAATAGATCATTTTAAAAATAAAGATGAGTATTTAAAATTTTTAAAAATTGCAAATAAATCCGATATTCATCCATTAAAGATGGCGTATATTTCCGCAAAAAAAGGAAGCAAGATCACGATTTTTTTAAATGATAATTTACCTGAATTTGATATCACAGAATCAAGTGCATCTATTTTAAAAAATGCAAATGTTGGAGACGTTGTTACGATTTTTGAAAATAGTGACGATGATGATTTACCTGAATGGGGCATTGATGATGTAGAAAAAAGAAAAATTCTCGAAAAAAAGAATTTCAAAATACATCAAGTTCCAAAAGTCAATGGTGCGATAGTTGCAATGGATGTAAAAACCGGAAATGTATTAGCGGTTAGCGGTGGCTTTAGTTATTATAAAAATCAATTCAATAGAGCAACTCAAGCGATGAGACAACCTGGATCTGCGATTAAACCGTTGATTTATCTAACTGGCCTTGAAAATGGCTTTACTCCATACTCTATTTTGATGGATGAACCGCTTTCAATTCCACAGGGAAAAGGATTACCTGACTGGACTCCTAAAAATTATGGAGGTGGTTTTGCAGGAGCTGTTACAATGCAGTCTTCTCTCGAACGCTCAAGAAATCTTGCGACAATTTATTTAGCGAGAGAGATCGGCATAGATCCAATTATTGAAAATGCAAAAAAGTTTGGACTGATTGACCCAAGAGAAAAGCATAAAAATTATTCCATGGTTTTAGGCTCTCAGGAGACTACTTTGCTTGATATGGTGAGGTTTTATTCGATTATTGGGAATGGTGGAATGGATATAAAAGCAAATTTTATTGAATACATACAAGATCAAGACGGTGATATTGTGTGGAAAAATTATAATGATAAATGCTCAGATTGCTCAATTGGTGAAAAAAATGATGGCGCTGATGATTTGAATTCTATCCCCCCAATGATAAAACTTCAAGAAAGAAATCAACTTATCGACCCAAAGCATAATTATCAGCTTTTGAATATGATGGAGGGCGTTATAAAGCGTGGGACTGCGACGAGATTAGCGTATCTTGGGGGTCATATTGCAGGGAAAACAGGTACATCAAATGATAGTAAAGATACTTGGTTTATAGGTATGACTAAAAATATCGCTTTTGGCGTTTATATTGGATTTGACAAACCGAAATCTCTAGGTTCGACTGCAACCGGTTCTTCTGTCGCATTGCCATTCATAAAGACTTTTTTAGATAAAATTAAAACATCATTAGACTTCGGTGATTTTTATTCAAAAGATGAATTAAAAAAATTAAACATCAAAAAATCAGAATCTTCTTCATCTGATGAACCTGTGAGAAAATCAAATAAGCAGCAAGATGATGCGTATATGCGAAGTGCAAAGCAAACTTTAGGAGATTACGAGGTTGGTTATTATGATTGAGTGAGCCTTGGTCATTCTTTCATGCGACTTAATTCATCATCATTTCAAAATATCCATCAACTCTCCCCACTCTCTTTTACTTAATCCACTGTTTTCTTGATTCACTTCCTCATTACAAGTCATTCTTTTTACAACTGCAATCATTTTTTCAGAAAAATTTCTTGAA
>CAIPFW010000135.1 GCA_903864455.1 uncultured Anaplasmataceae bacterium
CAATAATTCCTCCAATTGATCCAATAATTCCTCCAATTGATCCAATAATTCCTCCAATTGATCCAATAATTCCTCCAATTGAACCGCCTGTACCAATGGAAGATGTTGCCAGTCTAGAAGGATTAGATGAAAAATTGAAATTTTTACAAGATCCAAAATTTATCGGTGGTTTAGGCGGTGGTGTCGCAGGATTAGTTTTAATTGCAGTTTTGGCATTGATTTTCACCAGAAATGCTGAAAAGTCCAGCGATAAAGATATTATCAAATGCGGTGAGATTTTGAATAAAATTTTGAATAGTGACGTAGGCGATAATATTCGAGAGTCGGAAATTTTAGAAGAAAGAATAAAAGAAAAACAAAGTCGCATAGATAGCGTGAGTGCGGAAACAGAAGATAATATTGATTCTAAATCATTTTTGCCATCTTACCGATCTGAACTCGAAGGGCTTATTGAACAAAAAGAAGCGCTTGACTCAAAGATTCCGAAAGATTCCCCGATTCCAATCCTCAGAAATTTATTGGGTAAGTCTTGGGTGGATGATTTAAAACATTCTATTGATTTCAAAGCACCTGCAGATCAAAAGTTATCGAGCCCCAAAAATGTAACATTAGATGGTTCGACTGCTACTGTTGATGTTAATGGTATTCCAACTTCGACAGAATATGTAAAGTCTACAGATAAAGCGAAGAGAGGTTGGAAACAAGACTCCATTAGATATGGCAAAACTATTGTAGACCGTACAAAAAAGCTTTCTGAAAGAATCGATTCTTTATTGAAAGATAGCTCTGGTTCTGTAACGAATGAACAAAGGCGAGCTTTAAATTATTTGGTGGATCAAATGAATGTAGGGCACAAAAATGCATTCCCTGAAAAAAGAACATTTAAAAACGATAAGAAAGACTTTATTCTTGATAGTATGAAGGAGTTTGGTAAGAAAATTACAGGTCAAGCTACTGCACGGACAGGAGTTATGAAGTAGTACTTTTACAATATGTGATTTTCATAGATTCATTTTCTATCTTACAGCATCAAATCCATTGTGTTTGTTTTGTGCTGAAAACTCAAATCACTCCTGAAAATAAAACGAATCATAATATACCATATACAAAGGAATAGAGTGAAGTTTGAAGTTTTTATCGTCCGAAAATCGATAAAAATACGGAATTTTAAATATAAAACAAACGCAATGGGTTTATCCCAACTTATAATATCAGTAGAATATGTTGTAAGAGAATTGAAGAAGTTTCGTATAATTGGAGGGCGCAGTAAAGAAAAAAAAATGATAGA
Source organism: uncultured Anaplasmataceae bacterium (assembly GCA_903864455.1). GTDB lineage: Bacteria > Pseudomonadota > Alphaproteobacteria > Rickettsiales > CAIPFW01 > CAIPFW01. The sequence continues at coordinate 1,289 of CAIPFW010000135.1, forward strand.
GATTATAATGCAGGGTGAGATTGATTAGTGGAATTTATAATTGTTTGAAGTGGGAAAGAGGTTTGTTATAAAACAAAAGAGGGAAAATGTTCCACGTGGAACATTGAAAAAATCATTAAAGTTAGAATAAATTTATTACATATTTATACAAAATGAATTGAGGGATTAATCTTTATTTCATACTTTTTATCGATAATTTATCGTAAAAAGAATAAATTATATGGATCAATCCAGAATCGACGAAGAATTACAAATTGCAAATAGGCGTCATGACGATATAGTTCTCGTCATAAGGCATGATTTTTATATTGAGTCAAAAAAAAGCAAAATAGTAATAGAATTTATAAACGAATATGGGAAATTTTTTTTCAATATACCGAATGAACTTTTATACAGTCTAAATAATGAAGAGCTATATTTTGAAAATATTTTAGATAATGATACGCATCAAATCATTGAAGAAAGCTTGGATGAAGAATCTAATGATAGTTTTAAAACGAAAAATTTAGCTGATATTTTGAGAAAAATTTCAAATTTCACAGTTCTAGGAAATCATTTGAGATCAATTCTAGTAAATCTGAGAGTATTTCCAATATATGAGAAAGATGATCAGAAGAGAAAAAGAAATATAAAAAGTTCATATTATTATCTTATTATTCGCGAGATAGATGTTGAGATGAAAATCGCCCAATTTAGAATGAATTTTCTTCGCAATATCAACGATGAGGTAACTTTCGACAATATTACGAATATATCGGATTTGAAATCAACGATACATGAGTTGAAGATGTTAATAGAATTCAATAAAAAAGAAAAAATTAATGTCGCAATTGCTTTGATAGAAATCAAAGAGAATCAAGATTTGACTTTGCTGAATTCGATAACGAATCATTTGAGAAAAGAAACTCGATATTATGATTATCTTGGGCATTTCAATTTCTTGAAATCAAATAATAAAAATCAATTATTGTTGATTTTACATGGTTGTGATATTGAGATTGGATTTAAGGCTCTTTCTCGACTTTATACATCTGTTGTTGGAAATCAATATATTTTTGATAAATATAAAAATCAACGTGAAAATATCTTATCAATTGGATATACACAACTCAAGCAGGATGATAATTTCAAAAAAATTGTTGAGCGATTGAATTTAGCGATAAAAAATAATAAAAATATATTGAGTGAGATTAAGATTAGCGCCGTTGAATGATTGCCGAGGAATAAAGAAACAAGATGGCAATTAAAGAAAACCGATAGTTCGAACAAACGAATCATCGAGCTTGATAAGCGATTATTTATACAATTTATTCATCCTGTCTATCAGTAAAATGATGTGACTATAGTCTATTTCGCTGTTGTAGTGAATTTTTCTTACAACTTCTAAATAATTCTCAATATAATCCAAATGCTCTTTATGCCAAGAATGAATAGAGAGGTTTTCATCATTATTTTTCAAGAAATATGAATGAATCAAATGATCTAAAATTCTCAAATGCTCGTTCGTCAAATTATCAACTAAAATTGAAATCGACGACTCTTGAGACATTGTATAAAATTTCCAATTCAGAATATTTCTTCGAACATTTCTTAGCTCTAATTTATCTTCAATCAGGAAATATAATTTCACGATATGACTCAGGTCAATTTTTGTTTTTTTATGAATTTCGATGAGCGATGGCGCAAAAATTAAAAACTTGATTCTTGCCAATTTTTCCGCAAATTCTGACTTCAATCCTTGTTTCAAGAATTGAGATATTTTTGCTTTATATTCAATGATATTTTTTTACTGCCAAGATTTTGAAAGTTTTCCATAATCTCATTGATTTTCGCTTGAAACTCAGCGATATCCTTCTCCAAATGACGATGGTCAATTTTATTATGTTGTTGCAAATACCAGCAAACCGATTGCTCAGCAAACTTCCTTATTTCGAGAAGTGATTTGATTTTTGAATCAATCTCATTAAATTCATGACTGTATTCGACATCATGCCAAATATCTCTCAACTTATAGCTATCACGAATAATAAAATATGTATAAACAATATCAATAATTGTTTTTCCCGTTTTATTTATAATATTAAAAATAAAGCTCATTCCAACTCGATTGATGAGAGTATTGACAATATAATTCGTAATAATATCTCGACGTAATGGATGGTTTAAAATAAAATCTTTGAAGTTTTCTTGCATTGATTTTGGGAAATAACCAATCAAAAATTTTTGAAAATATTCATTCTCTGTGATTTTTGAATTTAAAATCTCTTTTTTGAGCCATATTTTTGTGTAAGTGAGTAAAATCGCCAATTCGGGGCGCGTAAAAGGCTGCTTTGCATTTTTAAGTTTTTCGATTTGCCCATCATTTGGTAAATTTTCAGATTTTCTATTGAGAATTTTTTCTTTTTCTAGATTTTCAATCAAGAAAACATGCCTTTCAAATCCAGAAAATTTATACGATTCTTCAATCATAAGAGCGTTATTTTGTAAAACATTGTCTTTTAAAACTAAATCGCAAACTTCATCTTGCATATTTTTCAATAAAGTATTTCGTTCCGCAAGTGTGATTTTTTTCTTTGCCAGAATTTGAAAAAATAAAATTTTTAAATTCACTTCTCTGTCAGAGCATGATACACCTGCTGAATTATCGATAAAGTCTGTATTAATTTTCACTCCCATTCGCGCAGCTTCAATTCGACTCAGTTGTGTGAAACCTAAATTCCCACCCTCTCCTATCACTTTAAATCTCAACTCATTTCCATTTACTCTAATATTATCATTTGACTTATCCACAACTTCTTCATGTGATTCGGTTTCAGATTTAAAGAAAGTTCCGATTCCACCATTCCATAGTAATTCAGCTCTCGATTTTAAAATATATTTTATTAATTCATCTGGTGATAAAGATGAGATATTTGCTGGTATATCGAGAACTTGCGCGATTTCTTTACTAATTTCAATCGATTTTTCATTTCTTGAAAAAATTCCTCCTCCGCTTGAGATAATTGTTTTATCGTAATCCATCCATGTAGATGTTTTTAATTTAAACATTCGCTCTCTTTCTTTATAAGATTTGTCTGTATTTGGATTTGGGTCAATAAAAATATGAAGGTGGTTGAATGCACCAATTAATCGTAATTTTTTCCATAAAAGCATTCCGTTTCCAAAAACATCTCCTATCATATCGCCAATTCCAACCGCTGTGAATTCAGTTTCTTTGATGTTTTTTCCTAATTCATGAAATAATTTTTCAACAGTAATCCCTGCACCACGAGAAGTAATAGCAAGTTCTTTGTGATCATATCCGTTCGAACCACCTGAAGCAAACGCATCTCCTAACCAAAAATTATATTTCGCTGAAATTTCATTTGCATAATCAGAAAATGAGCCTGTTCCTTTATCTGCAGCAACAACTACGTATGGGTCTGACTCTTCATCCTCATCTTTAAAATCAAAGGAAACGATAACTTTTTCAGGTCGTATAATTTTATTGTGCTCATCGAGATTGTCCGTTAAATCAAGAATTCCCGATAAAAAAGTTTGATAGCAATGAATGACAAACTTTCTATCTTTTGATTTTTCGGAGTCGGTAATATAAAAACCACCTTTCGCACCTGACGGAATGATGATTGTATTTTTTTTCATCTGAGCTCTCATGAGCCCAAGAACTTCCGATCGATAATCACGTCTATCGGACCATCTTAAGCCACCACGAGAAACTTTTGCACCACGAAGATGAATGGCTTCGAAATCTTTTGAAAAAACATAAACTTCAGCATATGCTTGCACATCTGTCAAAAAAGAGAGAAGAGATGGCTTTGTTTTTATTGAAATATAATCGTGATTTTGATAAAAGTTTGTTCGAACTATTGATAATAAAACTTCATAAAAAGTTTTTAATACTTTGAAGTCGTTTAAATTATTTACAGAATTGAGGTATGCGTCAATTTCATATTTTTTCTCACTAATTCTTTCTAAACAGCTACGAGATTTCAAATCTGGATTTAATCTCAAATCAAAGAGCTCGAAGAATTTTTCAAAAATCTTGTGATGATTAAGAGATAGCGACTCCATAATTTCGTTGTCATATCTTCGACTGACTTGCTTTAGATATTTTTTTATCGTTGTCAGAATTTTAATTTGACCGATATTTAAACTCGAAAAAACAGCAAGCTTATTTAATGAAGAAAAAATCCATTCATCATTGAGTAATTTTTCGAAAATCTCAAAAAAATTATTTTTTATTGAGATGTTTTGATTCGATATTTGAAATTCATGAATAGAGAAATCATCAGTTTTTTGGTTGACATGAGTCAAAACATCTATTGATAGATTATCAAAGATATTCATTATTTTCGATAAATAGCATTCGTTATTTTTAAGGAAAATTTTAATCGTTGATGTATTTTCATCATATGAGCCGTTGATTTTTTTATCAAACTTTTTCATTTCAAAGAGTTTATCTAGGTCATTCAAAATGCTGTAACTAAAATTGTTACAATAATTTGAGAATGACTCAAGAGTATTCCGAAAAAAAAGCTTTTTTTCTTTATTTTTCTCAGTATTGATAAAATCTTCAATTCTCGGCGGGAAAGATTTATTCATTTGCGATAAATAGATTATTTATATATA
>CAIPFW010000136.1 GCA_903864455.1 uncultured Anaplasmataceae bacterium
GCTCCTCTAAATTAAACTGAGTGAAGAATAAAGTGATTTTTTTTCGATTGCCAAGCTTTTTTCAAAAAATAAGTTAAAATGTTATAAAAATAATTTGAAAATCAACTTATTATGTACAATGCGTTCGACAAACAAAGATTTACAGAGACTTTACTCTATAAATCAATTATTTCATGCAAAAAGATATTCTGGTTTGTGTTTTTTTTCAGTTGCGCAATAAACATTCTTGTGATGTTTATGCCAATTTATACGATGCAAATCTTAGATCGAGTTGTTACAAGCGGAAGCGTGGATACCTTAATATTACTCACAATTATAACTTTTATAGCAACAATCGTCATGATAGCTCTTGAAGGATGTAGGTCTCTCGCGATGCAAAAAATCGGAGAATGGCTAGAGAAGACGATGTCTGAAGAATTATTACATCGAGCGATAGCATCGACGATTTTGAACCCTGGTGGTTCAGGGTCTCAAGTTTTAAGAGATATGGGAACAATACGAAGCTTTGTGAGCGGACAGGCAATTATCGCTTTATTTGATATTCCATGGGCGATTATGTTCTTTATTTTGATGTTAATGATAAATCCAACAATCGCTTTTATAGCATTTATAGGGATTTTATTAATTATAATACTTGCAGTTTTCAATGAATTTGCAACAAGCAAAAATTTGAAACTCGTTAACGAAATGCAAGTAAAAAACTATGCTGAGATTGAAGCTGCGATTCGAAATGCAGAAGTTGTTGAATCTATGGGCATGGGAAAAGCGATTGTAAGATTATGGGATGAGAAAAACAAAAAATCTTGCGAATTGCAAAATAAATCGAATTTACTTGGAACGATGATAAATTCTATAAGTAAATTACTCAGAACAGTTTTAAACACTTTTGTTTTGGCAGGTGGAATTTATATTTCATTGAGCAGTCAAACAACAGTTGGTGGAATTTTAGCTTGTTCTATGATTATGGGAAGAGTGATGGCGCCGATTGATATCATTATTTCTAGTAGTAAAATGATTTCTGGAGCGCGTGTATCTTATGCGAGACTTCAATCGATGTTGGTGAATATTCAGATGCGTAATCAGGCGATGGAGCTCCCAGCGCCAACAGGAAAAATAGATGTTAATCAATTGGTTTATGCGCCTTATGGTTCACAAAAAGCTATTTTGAGAGGGTTGTCTTTTTCTATTCCTGCGGGGGAATGCGTTGGAGTCATTGGACCAAGCGGTTGCGGTAAATCAACGTTAATGAAGTTAATGATTGGCGTATGGAAGCCAGTACAAGGAAATGTGAGGCTTGACGGAGCAGATGTATATACTTGGAATAGAGATCATTTTGGTGACTATGTCGGCTATGTTCCACAAGATGTTGAAATTTTTAATGCGAGCGTGAAAGATAATATTGCACGGCTCATCGAAAAGCCAGATCCGGCAAAAGTTGTTCATGCAGCAAAAATCGCAGGGATTCATGAATTGATTTTATCTTTTCCAAATGGATACGATACAATTATCGCTCCAGGTCAAGTGATGCTTTCAGGAGGTCAAAAGCAACGTTTAGCATTAGCAAGAGCGTTTTATGGCGATATAAAATTACTGATTCTTGATGAGCCAAATTCAAATTTAGACCAAGTTGGTGAGCAATGTTTGATGAATGCAATTTATTATGCAAAGCAAAAAAAAATCACTGTTGTTTTCACAACTCATAAAATGAATATGCTTTCAATAACTGATAAAATTTTATTGATTCATGAGGGTATGATCGCTACCTATAATGATAGGGATATAGTTTTGAAGCAAATGGCCGATCAGCAACAAGCTGCGCAACAAAAAATGATGGAGCAACAGCAAGCTCAGTCTTCACAGCAATTGCAACAGGGCGATCTGAGTGAAGGTCAAAATAATAACGATAAATTAGAAGAGTCAGAACTGAATGAGCATAAAGAAGATGTAAAAAATACAAAGGTTATGGAAGAGAAATTGGTTTGAAATTGTGAATAGAGGGTAATTGCTATATTTTAAATTCGTGAAGATATTCAGTCACATTTCTTAAAACGAGCATTAACTATTTATTAATAATTTCTTGATAAATTAGTTATTGTAAACAATTAATTAAAGGTTACGAAATGATTTTAAAGACAGTAAAAGAAAACGCTACTACTACTAAGCAAGATGCGAGAAAAAATGAAAGAGAGAATGAAGCTCGGGCTGAAGCTCAGAATATAGGAAAAAAAAGTAAAAAATAATTTTCATAGGTTTATTTTATGAAAAACGATTTTAACTTTGAGCAAGATAAATACGTCAAGAGTGATAAAAGTCATTCAAAAACTCAGTCTAATTCAGATAATGAAGATAGTTGGGAAGGAGAATGGAGCGAAGCCTCGAATAAAGATGAAAATCTTAATGATCTAGAGACATTACTTTTGAAGAAAAAATTGTAGAATTTATTATAAAATTTATTTTATAATTTTTTGATTAATAATTATTTTGTTGTGTAATTTTTATGGCTAAAAGCAGTCAGACACAAGATTCCAAAGGACAAAATAGAAATCAAGTTTTTAATATGCAGAAGCATCTTGCGAGATTGGAGAAACATAATAATCCACATTATTATAAAGAATCTTCAAAAAACTCTGCAAATGATAAAATTTAATTTTTATTTTTTGTTTTTAAAAAA
>CAIPFW010000137.1 GCA_903864455.1 uncultured Anaplasmataceae bacterium
TAATACAAGTGATGAAGAAGTAACAAAAATTTTACTTAATAGAATTGATGAATTAAACATAGAAAATAATAGTTTATCTGCATTAAACTCAAAAAATTCAAAAACAGTTGCTGATTACCATAATAAAAACCTTGAATTACTTGAGGAAAATAACTTTCAAAAAGCAGTAACAGAGAGTTTATTAACTGAGCAAAGTAGATTGACTTCAGAGAATCAAAGATTGCAACACGAAATTAATAGTCATTCTTTTGATCTAAAGAAAGCTTTTATTCTTGGGGCAGCTGTAGCTCAAAATCCAGCAATTTTGAACCGTAACTAATTCTCAAAGATAATTTGATAACGACCTTAACGTGTTGGAAAGTATGAATTGCGCTAGAACTTCTTCTAGCGATAATTCATTCTCGGTTGTTAAAACTGAATCTTTAAATGATTCACTCGACAAAGGTTTTGCTGAAATAAATCAATAAAACCACTTCCACAATCTCATTTTTCCTGCTATAATTCAGAATTATAAATTACTTTATAAGAAAAAAATATGGCGGGTCACTCCCATGCGAAAAATGTTCGCGTTACAAAAGAAAAAAACGATAAAATCAAAGCTAAAAGAAATACCATGCTCGGTCGAGCACTTCTTGTCGCAGCTGCCGGCAATGCTGATCCTCGAACAAATCAAAAGCTTGAAGCTGAGATTAAGCGAGTGAAATCAATGGGATTGCCGAAAGAAAATATCGAACGAGTGCTCAAAATCGCATCTGGAAGCAAAGAAGGTAAAACTTTTACTCAAGTTGTCTATGATGCATATTGGAACAAAATCGCATTCGTAATTGTAGTAGAAACTGATAATAATAGTCGAACAGCACCTGAAATTAAAAACATTTTTAAAAGCGTTGGTGGTGAAATTTCAAGCCCAAACAGTGCAGCTTCATTTTTCAAAAAATACGGACTATTATCTGTAAATCTAAAAAAACTCACAATTCCAAAAGACAAAATTGAAGAAATTCTCATCGAATACGACATCGAAGAATATGAATTTGATGAAGATGAGGAGAGTGGTGAATCTATCATTCATATATACTTTGCTGTTGATTCATTTGCGACAAATGTAAAAAAAATAGTTGAAGATATGGAAAAATATGTAAAGGATTCGAAGGACGAGGAAGGCTTTATTATTGATGAAAAAATTATCTATAAGCCTGATTTGATAAAAGATTCTTTGAAGGAGCTGAGCGAAGATAAAATCGAATCTTTTAAAGGGCTACTCGATAGATTGGAAAATAACGATGATATTATCGATATTTTTCATAATGGTGATTTCTAAAGCACGAATTATTTATAAGCGTCATAAGTCTTTGGAAGACTCGCCTTGACGTCCGAATATTGCAAAAATTGTGGATTCATTTGACAAAATTCTTGGTATTGTTTCTTTAATTCATTCAATCTTGAAGATATAAAGTCTGGAAGTTTTACGTTGAAATGCAAAGATAGTTTCTCAATATCATTGATTTTGCTAAATAAAAATAAATCATTCTCATTCATACCATGAAACATATCTGTCAATCTCGATTCAATCAAAGCTTTGATATTCTCATTTTGCTTCGGTGCATCATTGATTTCTTTCACCCTTCTTTGAAAAAACAACATGTTTTCTTTTGTCATCGATTCGTCAGAATAAATTTTTAAATCATAACATCCCCCCAAACAGCAATGTTTATAAAATGACTCAGCTTTAAACTCCTCAATAATCTCACCAGCCCATAAATCATAATAAAATATTCGATCTTGTATTTTGAATAAATTAAATACATGATCTGGTTTTGACAATATCTGAACGCTGAGTATATTGTTTTCGCTCAATATTTCTTTTGTCATTTTTGCTAAGCGACCACAATTATAAAATTCATACTCCTCTTTATATTGCGTGATATCTTTAAAAGTTTTTTTAAAATCTTCAAATTCTGTTTGATTTTCAATCTTACAAAAATACATCATAAATGTATGACTTATCAGATCTTTGTCTTTTTCAAAAGGATATAAAATTCTTGCTTCGTGAACTATTTGCTCTACTTCTATTAGAGCATTTTGAGTATTTTCATCAACTCTGTTGAGCAAATTCACGAAAATATCTTGGTTTTTTTTCCATAAAGACTGATATATTGATTTATGAAGATCGTAAAAACTCTCTATATGTCCGTTTATGAGGTGATAATCAGATAATGATAACATAAAAATATTTTTATTCAAATAAGTTAATATATTACAAAATATTTTCTATTGATGCAAATTTATATTGCAATATTTTTTAATAAATTTATATCTATATGCTTACAACTCAATCTCATATTTTTTATACTGATTTGTAAAAGTTTTAATTTATTTTTCATGAAACATAAAAAAACTATTCAAAAAATCTCCGATATTCTAAATCAACTCAACTCAGAGTTAAATATGATAAAATTCACAGGAAATACGCAATATATACACTTCAATATTTTTGAAAATGCTGGAAATTATTTCTTATTTGTAAGGACGAATCGCAATATTTTTGAGCTTTTTGTAAAAGATGCATTGAAGAAAATCAATCTTTCCTCATTCAGCGAATGCTTGCCAAATGAAGAGGAGATTTTTGAATCATGTTCTTTTTTATACAAAATATAAAGAAATTATATTTTTATTTCAAACTTAGGATTGCTACTACTCATAATAAATCCTTTCGATTCCTCATACTTCTTCACAAATTCTGCGAAATCTTTATCAAATTCTCCATTTTTTTCATATTCTCGAAATTTATCCGTATGGCGTTTTTTTAACCATTCTTGCTGTAATTGAGAAAATTCTTTATAAGATTCGGAACTTTTGTCTTTAAAAATATTCGCATATTTTGTGAGATTCTCATCAAATGAAGAATTTTTAATCCAAGCTGCACGAACTATATCGATACAATCCGCATCATAAATGGTAAGAGCTGTGATATTTTTCGTCAAATCATTATTGATAAACCCATCTATTTCACCTTTGTTCGCTTTGTATCCTTGAGAAGCTTTTTGTATCGATTGAAGATTCAATAATTTGTTTAATTTTTTAATCTTATAAGTATTTCTGTTATCTTTCGCGTGATGAATACTGTAATTATTCCACAATAATTGAGTTAAATTATCTTTATTATTAAGATTTTTTGATAAAAAATCGGCTAATAATTTACCACTTTCGATCATATCGTCTGTTTTTGGGGTTTTTCCTGCAATACAAACAGCTAATTTTATCGCTGTTTTTACATCACATAAATTTTCTTCAATCAAATACGATAAACAAAAAAGCGCAGAAGATAATTCATCGTAATCCTTAAGATTTTCTTCAACCCTCCCTGTATCATGAAAAGCTAATGCTATCAAGGTTAAAAGCTTTTCATTCTCTGAAGTTAAAAACGTATTTATTTTTCCTTCATTTTTATATTTATTGTATAAATCGAGTAATTTATCACCTATCATCACTACTGTTTTTATATGTCCTTTGCCATGAGCCGTAAGATCAAGTTTTGGGTGCATGCTATCTTTTTTATCATAAAATATATTTAATATACTCTCAATTCTTTGATCTATTGGTTTCGAAATCATAGCATTCTTATATATATCAACATTATTCTCATTATTATCAACATTATTCTCATTATTATTCTTATTCTCATTCAATTCATTTTGCTTTTTTCTATAAATAAAAAAA
>CAIPFW010000138.1 GCA_903864455.1 uncultured Anaplasmataceae bacterium
GGTTCTTGTAAAAAGACAATGGATTTGTTGTTCGCAAAATAGTTGCGTAACCGCTCCAACAGGGTTGATTTACCTGAACCAATGTTTCCTTCGATGGTAATGATTTGTATCAATGAATTCATAATGATAATAATGATAAATAATGATAGGTTGCATTTTTTATCATTTTTTTTTGAAATGAAATAATAAAAAATTGAATATAAATAAATGAGTTTAATAAAAGGAATACAAAACTTATTAAAATGGATCTAAATCAACGCAAACTTAATAAATCCGAGTGGAATTCTATTGAGGTTCCGGTTTCCCCCGCGGAATTGCAAATTTTGAAATTGATTATTCAAGGCTATCATGATACGAATATTCGAATCAACCATCATGACTCCCTTTTCAGTTACTTGAAAATGGAATATAGTCTGAATATGGAAGATTATTTGTACATGAAATATCTAGACAAAAAAGTAAAAGAAATATTTGAAAAATATCCTATAAAATCAATGAAAATAGAGGTGAATCCCAAAGTACAAATCAAAGGAGCGGACAAAATTCGCCTAGAAAAAAATGATGATAAAAAAATGCAAACACAAGACTTGTATGAATATGTATTGTTAGATCAAATCGAAAAAATCATGAAATATAATCAGGATTGGATCAAATATACAGAAAAAAAAAGAAAAGTAGAAGTAGAAAAAGCCAAAACCCAATTTTTGATTCATTATTACACTCTTTATCAATTTATAAAGAACAATATACCTAAAATCAATCGTCATATTGTTCAACTCGTTAATCATGTCTTGAAAGAATACCAAGAAAAAATTGAAATGAAGGAAATGATTGAAAATGCCGTTTCTTTGATTGAAAAAAATGAGTCGTTGTTGAAATACGGAGACATGACTTTATACGAGCATCAAAAAGAAATTTTCAGTGTATTTAAAAACAATCCAGGACCCAAATTGGTCTTGTACATTGCACCTACCGGAACGGGAAAGACTTTGACGCCCATTGCTTTATCGGAACAATACCGCGTTCTATTCGTGTGCGCGGCTCGACATGTGGGGTTAGCTTTGGCTCGTGCGGCCATTTCTGCGAATAAAAAAGTGGCTTTTGCTTTCGGATGTTCGAGTGCAGATGATATTCGTTTGCATTATTCGGCCGCCAAGGTATTTACCAAGAACAAGAGAAGTGGCGGCATTGGAAAAGTGGATAATAGTGTGGGAGATGAAGTAGAAATCATGATTTGTGATATTAAATCTTATTTACCAGCCATGTATTATATGTGTGCTTTTCATCCCAAGGAAAAAATCATCATGTATTGGGATGAGCCGACGATTACCTTGGACTATCCTCAACACGAATTTCATCAAATTATCAAAGAAAATTGGATCAAAAACAATATTGAAAACATGGTGCTTTCTTCGGCGACTTTGCCGAAGATTCACGAATTAACCGAAACCATTGCGGATTTCAAAGATAAATTCCCTGGAGCAGAAATTGTGAATATCGTAAGTCATGATTGCAAAAAATCCATTCCGATTATTGATAAAGATGGTTATGTGGTTTTACCTCATTATTTACATGAAAATTATGAAGAAATTGTAAAAACGGCTCGTCATTGTGAAAATCATTTGACACTGCTTCGTTATTTTGATTTGGCGGAAGTCGTCGGATTCATTACTTATGTAAATCAAAATCAATATGCAAGTGTCCGAGCAAATAGGGAAAGATATTTTGAAACCTTAGATGATATTACCATGACGAAGATTAAAATCTATTATTTGAAATTACTGCAAAACATTGTGGGGGGAACTTGGGGCGCGATTTACATGCATTTCAAAATGGAAAGAAAAGCGCGTTTACCATCGAATGATACCGTGGATCCGAAAGGAAACAAACTGAGCAAAATCCGAAGTATTGGACCGGGAGTTCAAGTGGAATCATCTGCTACGAAGTCTTCCTTGTTATCGGGAGCGCCTCTTTCTCGTCTAGCCAGTGAGCAAATTCTTTCGAATAAACCACCAACATCCATGAGTTTAGAACAAACGAGTCATTCTTCCAATCATTCTTGTGTTTATGTCACGACCAAAGATGCTTATTCGTTGACGGATGGACCCACGATTTTTATTACGAATGAGA
>CAIPFW010000139.1 GCA_903864455.1 uncultured Anaplasmataceae bacterium
ATGGGATTTTTTATTTAAGGGGAAATATGATGGGTTTAAGGTTAAAACATTACTCACCTATAAACATTTTGATATATTCAGAAAATTCAAGCACGCCATCTTTGTTCAGATCCAAATTTTTATTATATGAAATTGCTTCGTCGATTTCTCTTTCAATGATTTTAATTTCTTCTTTTGCATACTCTACTCTCTTCATAAGATAATTCTTCATCATAATTGATGCACTACCTTCCCTCACCTCTAATTGATTTTCTTTGAACTCTAGATCTTTTTTTGCGTCTTGTAATTTTTTATTCTTTTCTTCCAAAGAAATTTTATTCAATGTTTCTAAATGAATAAGATGATCCTTTCCATCTAAGAGATCTTTTTTCAAAAATTCATCAATAATATTCATTATTTCATTTGAAGAGAATTTTAAAATCCCTATTTTATTTTTATCGCTTAAATTATTCAACTCGAGTAATAATTCTTTTTTTTCTTCATCCAGTTCATTTAATTCGTCGATTAATTTCATTGTATCGATAATGCTTTTTGGCAAAAGAGCATTCACAAGCTGTTCTTTTGTAATTTTATTCATTTTATCCCTTTGTAAAAAAATACAAAATACATTTTAAAGGGCTGAGTGAGATACCAAAATCAAAAAATTTCAATAATACGAAATATATAATTAAAACCATCATTCAAAAAACATATTCTTGACTTATATTGAGAAAAATAAGATTATATATTGTTTTTAACATGTAACTTTAACTTTAAATTTGAATGATAAACAAAGTTTTAATTGTAAATCGTGGAGAAATTGTATTGAGAGCTGTAAAGACCTTTAAAAGACTCGGAATACAAACCGTTTCAATTTATTCTGACGCTGATGCAAATTCACTTCATCGCTACGCAACAGACGAAGCTATCAATTTAAAAGGCGTATCTTCTGCTGAAACTTATCTCGATTTTCAAAAAATTTTAAATGCAATAAAGGAATCAGGAGCTGATGCTGTTTTTCCAGGTTTTGGCTTCGTATCTGAAAATCCAAAATTTGTCGATCTAATGGTTCAAAATAATATTCGATTCATTGGACCAAACGCAGATTCGATGAGGGATATGGGAGATAAAATTTCTGCAAAAATTCTTGCAAAAAAAGCTGGAGTGAATGTAATTCCCGGAATTATCGAGCCAATAGATGATATGAATTTAGCTTTAAAAATAGCAAATGATATTGGATACCCAGTCATTTTGAAAGCTGCGGCGGGTGGCGGTGGAAAGGGAATACGAATTGTATGGAACGACAACGAGTTAATACAAAATTTTTCATTAACCGCAAGTGAAGCTCTCAATTCATTCAAAGATGGTCGTATTTTTATTGAAAAGTATATAGATAACCCTCGTCATATAGAAATTCAAATTATGGGTGATAAGCATGGCAATGTTGTCTATTTTGGTGAGAGGGAATGCTCAATTCAACGCCGCTATCAGAAAATTATTGAAGAAGCACCGTCTCCATTTTTTATAAATAATGAAGCTTTAGGTAAAAAAATTCGTGAGGAAATGGGAGCTCAGTCCGTCAATCTCGCAAAATCTATCGGCTATTTTTCCGCTGGGACTGTTGAGTTTGTTGTTGATAAAGACGGTCATTTTTATTTCCTTGAAGTCAATACAAGGCTTCAGGTTGAGCACCCCGTCACTGAAGAAATTGTAAGAATTAAAAAGCGTGATGATGAAAAAATTGATTTAATTGAATTGATGATTCGAATGGAAAATGGTGAAAAATTACCATTCTCGCAGGAAGATATTTATTTTGATGGTCATGCGATTGAAACAAGAATTTATGCTGAAAACCCAGAGATGAATTTCATTCCTTCATCTGGAAAAATTACAAATTATAATGCACCAAAGATGCCAAATCTTCGAGTTGAATCAGGAATTGCAAAGGGTTCTGATGCTTCAATTTTTTACGATCCAATGCTCGCAAAAATCTGCGTTTTTGGAAAAAATCGTTCAGATGCAATTGAAAATATAAAAAAAGCTTTGTCTCAATTAGTTGTATCTGGGCCATCGCTTAAAACGAATATCAATTTTCTTGAGCAATTTATATGCCTGCCCGAATTTGCAAAAGGAGAATTTTCTACCAATTTCATTGCACAAAAATACAAAAATGGCTTCAAATCATTATTAAAACAAAGCGATAAAT
>CAIPFW010000140.1 GCA_903864455.1 uncultured Anaplasmataceae bacterium
ATATCAATAATATTATTTAATAATGTCATTGCATCTTCTTTTTTCCTTTGAAATGAATTTCTTCCAATAATCGATCCATTGCCACCACCATGCTTTATCGCAACGATTTCCTCATATAATTCTGTATCGTTTTTTGTTGCACCTCCAGAAAATACAACCAACCTTTTTCCATCGAAACAAGATTTTACAATATTTGCCACTCTATCCGACAAATTATTTAAATCACCCGAATAAGCTTTTTCGAGAGATTTATCTTTGATATAATTTGTCGGTAATTTTACTTTTACAACATGAGCACCCACCAAGCAAGCCATATGAGCAGCATAAGAGATAACATCCATCGCCGTTTCATCATCTTTATTTAAATCAGATCCACGCGCATAAGACCAAACAACAGTGATTAAGCCGTATTTTCTTGCTTGCGTTGCAATTTTTTCTAATTCTTCAAGCATGTGAAGAAAGTTTTCAGACCCAGGATAAATTGTGAAGCCAACTCCAATACAACCAAGCTCTAGAGCGTCTTCAACTGTTGCAATGACAGCCTGATCTAATGATTTATTGTAAAAATTCGAATGATTGACTTTTAAAATTAAAGGAATCTGACCAGCAAATTTTGATGCACCAGCTCTAAGCATACCAATCGGAGCGGCGAATGCGTTTAATTTTGCGTCGATTGCAAGAGAAAAATGATATTCTGGATTATAACCAAGTGGATTTTTTGCAAAAGATTTTTCTGGCCCATGTTCAAATCCTTGATCTACAGGGAGGATAATCATCTTTCCCGTTCCTGCCAATGCGCCATGATTCAATAATTTGTATAAATTTGATTTTACACCCGCATTCTCTGAATCGTAGTTGCTTAATATATTTTTAACGATTTCATTCATTTGATAATTTTTAATAAATTTGATATTAAATTATAGCAGGAAAATTAAATATTTTCTCGAAAATAAAAAATTTTAATTCGCTTTGCTTCTGAATTTAACAAATTTTAAAAAATACTTTTTTGCTGGTATTTTTAAGTTCAGAAGAAATAAAATCAGTTCAATTCATTATGGATAAACGATTCCATTGTAATGATACGAAGGTTGATCAACTTGAGTTATATATCCTGTATATTGATCGTAATATGCATTTGTAGTCGTGCAAGTTGTTTCATCAGAGAAAAAACCATAATTGAAATCGCAATTTGTCAACGATTGATAATCTGTTGCGAGAGATGGGTATGTGATTGGTAAATACGGAACATAATCATAACTTCCATCATTATAATTAGTAACTAAGCTACAAGATTCTGTACAAAATCTTACTCCGTTATCATAAAAATAGAGAAAAGAACAAACTTTTTGTGAATTTTCTTGTCTTATCATGTATACACCTGTATAAAAATATTTTAATCATTATAAAATAAAATACTTTAATAGTCAATACATTGCTTTCGCTTTGTAAAACATATTGTATTTGTGAGTTACCCAACGGCTAAAGAGGAAAAATCTTTAGATTTCGGTTGGGCTTCTTGGTTCACAGCTCCTAGCAACC
>CAIPFW010000141.1 GCA_903864455.1 uncultured Anaplasmataceae bacterium
AGTTTGAAGTTTTTGTCGTCCGAAAATCGATAAAAATACGGAATTTTAAAGTTTTATGAGAAATGCAATGGGTTTATTCTTTTTTCTTAAGATATAGAGGTAATTGAATATGAATCATAACTGAATGCGTTGTATATTTATAAACTACTAAGGTTTACAATAGAGGCGAAGATCTTGATTTTGATGCGCATAAGAGAATAAATGAAAAGAAAAAACAAACTTCTTCTACAAATTGCGATTTCATATTAGATGTAGAGATTCGTAGTGCTAATATTAACGATACAAAAGGATGGGTAAAATTAATTGATAAAACTCTTGAGAAGCATACAAACATTACAACAATTTACGTTGATAAAGGGTATAGAGGTATATTCACTCATTCCGTAAGAAATACTTTGGGAAAAAATCATAAAAATGCTGTAGATTTGTTATCGAAAGAACATTTTCTTGGTTCAACGGATATCGTAAATTAAGTAAAGATTACGATTATTCAATCTCCTCAACAGAATCTTTTGTAATTATTGATCGCTCTATGATGCGAGATTGTGTTGCTGAATGCAGCTTCTTATTTTCTTCGAGACTGTTTTTGTAAATATAGATCAGCTCTCTTTTGAAAAAACAGCCTCTTAAAATTTACTGCCTTCTTTTATTTTACCTTTCTCTCCTTTTCCCCTGTGTACAATTGCCTTGGCCTACCTATCTTCCCTTTTTCTTCAATCATTTCTTTCCACTGCGCTATCCACCCAGAAACCCTCGCTAGAGCAAAAATTGGCGTAAACATTATCGTTGGAATTCCAATCGCTTTTAATATTATTCCTGAATAAAAATCAACATTTGGATATAGCTTTCTTTCCACAAAATATGAATCCTGAAGAGCTATTCTTTCTAATTCTTGAGCAATTTCCATTAATTTATCGTTTTTATTTCCTAAAAGAGCTAAAACTTTTTTACTTTGCTCTCTCAGCACACTCGCTCTAGGGTCAAAATTCTTATAAACCCTATGACCAAAGCCCATCAATTTCACTCCTCCAACTTTATTTTTTACTTTCTCGATAAACGAAAGGATATTTTTAACGTCACCAATCTCATTCAACATATGAATCACAGCCTCATTGGCACCACCATGCAATGGACCCCATAATGACGCTACTCCAGCTGCTATACAAGCAAAAGGATTCGCTCCGCTTGAGCCAGCAAGGCGAACTGTTGAAGTTGAAGCATTTTGCTCGTGATCGGCGTGAAGTATGAAAATAATATTTAAAGCTTCGCGGAATGTTTGATTTACAATATAATCTTCTGATTTCACTCCAAACATCATTTTTAAAAAATTGCTCGTGTAATCCAAACTATTCGTCGGATAGATAATTTTTTGCCCGATGATGTGTTTGTAAACAGCCGCAACAATAGTGATGATCTTGGCTATCATTCTATGCGAGGTAATCTCAATCGAAGCTTTATCGCTAAAATCTGCCTCATGATAAAACGCGGACAAAGAACTCAATAATCCGATAATTATCGCCATTGGATGAGCTCCACACATAAATCCATCAAGAATTTTATAAACTTGTTTGTGGAGCAAGGTGTGCCCGTTAATCTGATTTTGAAATTCCAAAAATTGATTCTCCGATGGCAGCTCACCATGCAACAGCAAATACGCAACCTCAAGGAAATCAAATTTACCGCTTGCTAAATCGACAATATTATATCCACGATGAAGAAGTATACCCTTATCACCATCGATAAAAGTTATTTTTGACTCACAAGATGCTGTTGACATGAAACTCGGATCATACAAAAATAATTTTGTTTGCTCGTAAAATTTTCTTACATCGATTGCTGATGGCCCCAAGGTTCCATCGATTTCGTCGAATTGATAATCTTTATCTTCTGGCAATGAAAATATCGCCTGCTTTTTATTCATAAATGAGTTGAAATAAATTATGATTGTATTATTATAACATAAACTATGAATTTTACAGAAAGTTGTTTTTTGATTAAAACTTAACAAAAATCCAAAATAAAATCCTCCATTCCATATATTCCATTTTTATCAATCTTACTGAGCCATAAAGCTATTTTAAGAGTACCGATTGCGAAAATATCTCGGTTCAAAGCTTCGTGAGAAATTTTAAGAATCTCATTATCGCTAATCATCGTAATCTCGTGTATTCCGTTTATATCGCCGATACGAGATGAGTGTATATCAATATTTTTTTCTGCATTAAGATTTTTTTTGAAAGTATTAGCTGTTCCACTCGGTGAATCTTTTTTATTTTTATGATGAATATCGGTAATAATAACATCATATTGCGAGTTTATAATTTTACGATTTGCTTGAAGAAAATTGTTGATTAAAGCGACTCCTATGCTCATATTAGACGATTGAAAAATAATATTTTCTTTGGATTTTTGTTGAATTTGATTTTGTAACTCATCAGAAATATTCGTCACACCTATAATTATTTTTTTATTTTTAATGTCGGAATTGATGAGTTGTTTTGTAACTTCGAGAGTTGAGAAATTTATAATAACATCAGCTTCGCTTATTATATCACTCAAATTATTTGTCGCAATTGAGTGAATTTCTTCTTTTTTATCAATAATTTTTGATAGATCTTGATTCAGAAATTCATTTTTTGAAGAGACTATACAATTCATTAATTGAAAGTTATCATTCAAAGATGCGTGATGTAAAATTTTTTTACCCGTTTTTCCCGTGCATCCTAAAATTGAAAGTTTAATTTTATTCATTTATTTTATCGCTAAGAGAAAAGTAATTTCTTTGAAAATATACTAGGGGTTTTTCGGTTGGATTCAAGATATGAGAATTGATAACTTCGCCAATCACGATGTAACTATCTCCAGCTTCAACGGTTTTCCAAGCTTTGCATTGAAAATAACATATGCTATTTGAAATAAAATGATGGTTGTCGACTTTTTCAATCCATTGTTTTATAGTATTTTGCTCTTTATTTGATTGAGCAAAGTAATTTGAAATATTTTTTTGTTTTTCAGATAAAAGACTGATTGTAAAAAATTGAGCATTCAAATACAAATCAAGTTTTGTGGTTTGTTTATCTATATTAAATAAAATCAGCTGTGGATTCAGTGAGACTGAATGAAAAGAACTTATCGTTATTCCATAAATTGAATTCTCATGAGTAATCGTTATAATCGCAACTCCGCTTGCAAGATTTGCCATAGAGTTTTTAAATTGAGTGATGAGGTTTTTTTCTTGGTTCATTTTGTTTAATTTTTTATTTTAATTATACATCATGAGTTGAAAAAAGGAAGGTTTTTTGAGTTAACCCATTGAGATTGTTTTATATTTAAAACTCAAATCACTCCTGAAAATAAAATAAATCATAATATGTGCGATAAAAAGGAATCTGGTGAATTTTGAAGTTTTTATCGTTCAAAAATCGACGAAATTAAAATTTGAAAAAGTAGTATAATAAGTTTATTATAAAAGATTTGCACAAATATTAATAAAAATATGACAAAAATCGAAGCAAAGAATGTGCGTGGGACACATGATATTTTAGGAGATGAGGCTTTATTATTTCAAACTATTATAAAAGAAGCGAGTAAAGTGGCGAATTTATATAATTTTTCATATGCAGAATTTCCTATTTTTGAATTTTCAGAAATTTTTAAAAGAACATCCGGAGACACCTCGGATGTTGTGAAAAAAGAATTATATACTTTTTTTGATAAAAGCGGTGAAAACGAGCTTGCTCTCAGACCGGAATTTACCGCTTCCATCATGCGTTCAATTTATAGTAATGGCTTGACTCATAAATTGCCGTTGAAGCTTTTCACACATGGTCAGATTTTTCGTTACGACAGACCGCAAAAATGTCGCCAAAGGCAATTCAACCAAATTAATTATGAGGTCTTGGGGCTTAATGAATCCTATGTTGACGGAGAAGTAATAGCATTGTCGATGCGATTGTTGAAAAATTTAAAAATTGAAAATGTGAAATTGCATATCAATTCCCTTGGAAATAAAGAAGTTCGAAGAAAGTTTGAGGAAAATCTTGTAAATCACTTGTCTCAATACAAAGATGAGCTTTCTGAAGATAGCAAGATGCGTCTTGAAAAAAATCCGCTGAGAATTTTAGATTCAAAAGATAAAAATGATAAGAAACTTATTGAAGATTGTTTGAGCGTTTCTGAATTTTACGATGATGAATCGAAAGTATTTTTTGATAAAGTTTTGAATTATTTGGCAAATTTCGGAATTGATTTTGTAATTGATAAAAAATTAGTGCGAGGACTGGATTATTATAGTCACACCGTTTTTGAAATTATAACCGAGGAACTTGGAGCGCAAGGAACAATCATTGCAGGTGGTAGATATAACGAATTATCAAAGTTTTTTAATGAAAAAGAAGAGATTCCATCTTTTGGTTGTGCGGGTGGAGTTGAAAGGTTGATGAGTTTATCAAAAATTCAAATTGAAAAAGAGAGAAAAATCGGTCTACTGATTATTGGTGAGAATAATGTTTTGCGTGGGTCAAAAATTGCAGAAGAACTTCGAGATGAAAATTTGAATTGCGATTTAATCATTGGAAAAGATTTGAAGAAGAATATGATAAAGGCGAACAAAGGCGAATATAATTTCGTAATTATTATCGGCGATAATGAAATAAAAAATGGAAAATATATTTTAAAGAATCTTCAAAGCGGAGAGCAAAATGATTTCTCCGCCGATGAGATTAAAAAATTTTTTCATTAAGAAAATCCATTCAAATAGGCTTCTGTATAATCCTATTAAGGATAATAAATACAATGATGCGTTCGATTTATTATTGTGATGCAGTCACTTGAATGGGGGTGCTCTTTATTTTTTGTTGATTGAGGAATTCAAAATTCGATAAATTCAAATCTTTTGTATCAATCTTATCATTATTGCTTGAAATCGCACTTTGATGCGTTTTTCCGCAACACATTGAGAAAAAACCAGCAACAATCCCTGTAATACCAACAAAAGATAAAACAATAAAGACAGACATCAGTATTTTATTTGCATCCTTTAAAGTATCAGCACCTCTTTCTACAATCTTTAACTGCTCATCAGATAAATTCAATTCAGTCAATTGAAAAAATCCATCAGCTTTTATAATACTTGTTGCTTGAGCAGTTTGACTTGATGTCAAAGTTAGATTTTTTACTAATGCGCTCATATCATTGATTGATTCAAACTTCATATTCAGTAAAAAATCATAATTCATCTCATCAAACATTTGATAAAATTTAATAGCAAAGCCAATTGCTGCTCCCGTAGCAATGAATAGCGCTAGAAATCCAATTGTTTTTCCCGCTCCTTTTAAAAAACTCATAATGATGAATAAAAAAATTATTATCTGAATTATATAGATGCGATATTGAAGTCAAAAGCACAATATGATTAAAAAAATAAAAAAAATCTGATAAATAGAATTAATTGTATTTCGCTTGGATAAATCCTATAAAATAAATCATAATCTCAAAACACTATTCAAAATAGCA
>CAIPFW010000142.1 GCA_903864455.1 uncultured Anaplasmataceae bacterium
AAAAAAAACATTTGATATTTTTCCACCGCATTCTTTCAATAAAGTTTTTGCAATTGGCTTGACATCTCTTCGTGAAAATATATTAAATAATAATAATTCTAATAATTCATAATCTAAAAAACCCTCTTGATTTTCAATCATTTTTGAACGCATTCGTTTTCTATGTCCAAGATACGAATCATCTGTTATTTTATTCATTATTTTATTTTATGTTCTAAATACAACAATAATTATTAACATTAAGCAAATAGAATTCAACATCG
The DNA here is from genome assembly GCA_903864455.1 of uncultured Anaplasmataceae bacterium. Classification (GTDB taxonomy): domain Bacteria; phylum Pseudomonadota; class Alphaproteobacteria; order Rickettsiales; family CAIPFW01; genus CAIPFW01. The sequence goes on from CAIPFW010000142.1 coordinate 264, forward strand.
AAAATGAAATTTTTTTCGAAAAAAAGATAATGAAATTCTTAAGTGAAGATAAGATTTTTTATTGACATTTAAAAATTTGTTTATTAAATTCATTCAAAGATTGATATTAAATAAAAATATCAACTTATTTAAATAAAAAATTGAGGTATATATGGAAAACAAGCAAAATAAAGTGGTTATAACGCAATATAAAATTTCTATCAACGAGACAGCTTTATACATGAGCGATAAATGCCTTGTCTCTCCATTTGGTGAAATTGAGCAATTGAGGAATAATGTTTATAAAATATTTAAAGCTTATTTTGAAGGCGAAGGAAACAAAAAAATGGATTTTAAATTCAACTTACGAGTTGAATTAAATAAAAGTAATGAAAATGAAGATGTAAAGATAGCGAACAACAATTTGAACAACTTCGAAGAAGCCTTTGATTTGAAAAAACAAAAATCTAGCGTAGAAAATTTGCATCAAGATACAGTAGCAAATTACGAGAAAGGTTTGTATAGAGATTATATAATTACACCAGAAAATTTAAAATTTTATGAAAAAAAACAACAAAACCCAACTATAGATTCATTTGATAATGCATCGGCACAAGATGCGGTACAAGAATTAAATTAAAAATCACAGCTATTTATTTTCATAGAATTTCTCAATGAAATTTCATGATATAATTCTTAAAAAAGAACGTAATATAAATGAACTTAATAGCTGAAAAAATAAAAAAATTAAACTTACCGTATAAATTTCAAGAAAACGTCTCATTCAAAAAATCATCTTGGTTTGGCGTTGAGGGCGTATGTGACGTTGTTTTCAAAATAGATAATTGCGACGATTTGTCAAAATTAATTCAATCCTTGCCAAAAGAGATACCTATATTTGCGATTGGCGTCACTTCAAATTTATTAATCAGAGAAAATTTTCATGGAATTATCATAAAGCCACGATTTAATGATTTAAAAATATTCAATGAAAATGAAATCGAAGTCGGTTCATCAGTTTTGGATATAAATTTAGCGAATTTTGCCGCTGAAAATCATATAGCAAATTTTGAATTTTTCAATACAATTCCTGGGACAATCGGTGGTGCAATTGCTATGAATTCCGGTTGCTATGGCGGTGAGATTGCAAATCTGCTCATTTCAGCGGAAGGAGTAAACAAATTGACAGGTGAGATACGGAAGTTTGATAGAAGTGAAATTCATTTCGAATATCGTCATAATCCGCTTAAAGATTGGATGTGGACGAAAGCGATTTTAAAAGGTAAAAAAGTTCAAAATAATAGCGAAATATATGAGAGAATGAAAAAATTTTATGATCAGAGAGTTGCCAGCCAGCCCAAAAATTGCAAAACAGGTGGATCAACTTTTTGTAATCCTAATGGGGATAAGGCATGGGAATTGATTGATAAAGTCGGTCTTCGTGGCTATAGAATTGGCGGGGCGCATTTTTCAAACCATCATTGCAATTTTATTATCAATGACGATAATGCTGTAGCAGAAGACATTATTCAATTAATAGAATTGGCTGAGAAGAAAATTTTTGATACATTGAACATTCGAATGAAAAGAGAGATTGTGATTTTATAAATTTTGATTACTCTTTATTCATAAAGCTCAATAGTTTAAAAATATGATAAAATTTCAAAACGTAACTTTTGGATATAATGCGGAAAATATTTTATTTGAAAATTTAAATTTTGAAATTCAAAAAAACAATTTTTGTGCAATTTTAGGGCGCTCGGGCTCTGGTAAATCGACAATTTTATATTTGATTTCAGGAATCGAACAGCTGAACGATAAATTCAAAAAATGGAATTTTGGCGATATTTCATCTCATGATGATAAAGCTCTTGATAACAAAAAAAATTTCATCGAATCAGAAAGGCGAAATATTTCTATGGTTTTTCAAACTCCTTCGCTTTTTCCACATAAAACAGTTTTGCAAAATATTTCATTTGTAATGAAAAAAAAGAACAAACAAGTGATTATCGATATTTTACAAAAAATTCAAATGGAGAAATATATCGACTCTTATCCAAATCAACTCTCCATCGGGCAACAACAGCGAATCGCTTTTGCTCGTGCGATTCTTAGCGATTCATCGATTATTCTTCTTGATGAGCCGTTCTCTGGCCTTGATTTTGAAAGTAAATTTCTGTTATATAATTTATTATTAGAGATAAAATTGAAGAAAGAAAAGACTATCATTCTCGTCACTCACGATTTTGATGAGGCGGCGTTTTTTTCAAATCAATTTTTAATTGTGAATGAAAAGCAAATCTGCCATTACAACTCGATTCAAGAGATTTATGATTTTCCTCGAAGTAGATATATTGCATCTCTTTTTCAATTTACAAATATTTTGATTGGTATATTTGAACAGGAAAGCAATCATTTACAAACAATTTTTGGCGAAATAAATTTAGCAAATAAAATTCATCATGAAATTGGTGATGGCTTCAATATAAATTATGCCGTTCGTCCAAATGATTTATATTTTTTAAATGAAAGGTGCGATTTTTCATGTGAGATTTTGATCAAAGAGATAAAATTTTTCGGCTTCTATCATATCGTGATATGCCTTTCTGAAAAATATTCTCAAATTATTTTCATTCAAACGAATGATATCGAAAATTTATCGATAAATCAAAAAATCTTTATCGCTCCGAGTTGTGTGAAAAAAATTAAAATCATAGTCTAAGTAAGCAGTATATTTATGCAGAGCTCAACGCATCGTATATCTTTTCCATATTTTGTGCATTTTCAACTTTATCAACAAGAAATAATTTATTAAAATTTTCTTTTACGGAGTGTGCATTCTTTTTAAATTCCTGATTTGTAGTAACTGCGAATATTGTCATCGCGACAATTGCGGTCAAAGTCACCAAAACAATAAAAAATATTTTTATCGCAATGCTTTGAGTGTTTGAATTGATGCTATTTTTCAAATTCGCTTTTTCTAATGATAGATTATCATATTGAGATAAAAATTTCGCTCTTTCGTCATATAGCATGTTGTAGTACTCTGCTTTCGCTTTATCCATTGAGCCGTTTACTTCAAAATATTCTCTATAATCAAAAACATAATAAGAATAAGTTTCAGTTCCCCAATAACCCGAATCAATAAATCTACCATCTGCATCATAATAAGAATTGTCCACCCATACAGCACATTCACTATAAGCAATATCGTAATGATCGTATGCAAATGGAAATGACTCAAAGTTTCCCTTTAAATACAAGTCACAATAAGATTTATATGATTGAAAATCTAGTTGAAAACGCCCTAAAAAATTGGAAAATGCTCTATCTCTCTTTGTAGTATTCAGAATATTTTGCATGAGTTTTTCAAGCTCTTGAAATTCTTTAATCTCCTTCACCCTAGCCAATTCTTCAGCCATTCTCAATGAAAGTCCCTGAATTTTCTTTTGAGCGTCCGCAATCATCCACCTGTTGATATTTATAGAATCAGCAAATCCTTTGATTCCAATGGTTGCTATCGATACAATTGCGATATATACGGAAAGATATCCTGCGCACTTTCCAATCTCTTTGCAGAATTTTGATAAGTATCTTTTATTAATATTTTTCAAAATAAATTCAGTATAAATT
>CAIPFW010000143.1 GCA_903864455.1 uncultured Anaplasmataceae bacterium
CTGTTAAGTTTGATGGATATGTCATCTAAATATATCAATAATAAAAATTACAACTATTTTAACATCAATAAATGGGAATTAATAGAGGGTGAAGACTGGTTCTATACTAATCATATATCTTAATTTTTGGCTAAAAAATTACTTTAGATTTTAAAAATAACAAACTCTTATCATCAGGAATAATAATCTCGGGAGTTGTAAGCGCTATAGTTTTAGGAATTGCATTATTTTTTGCTATCGCCTATTTTAAAAAAAGAGCGAGAGATAATGATACAACGCAAGAAGAAGCTTTGAAAAAGATGAGACAAACATATAAAACTTTAGAAAGCAAATTGAAATACACCGATCTAGACGGCAAATACAAAATACTCACAGCGGCGGATGTTAACAAAGTACGTTTTGATTATTTCACAATAAAAAAGACATCCAGTCAAATACTTGGTGATCGTGCTGAAATCAAGATTAATAATGGGCGAAACAACGCAATGCAACAAAAAATGTTACAGCTACTTTTCGACCCTGTTTATTTATCCATTATAAGCAGTGAAAATAATGAAGAACAGACATATCGCATAAAGTACAAAAACCTTGATGAAATTGATGATAACGAGACATTTGACGACTTAAAAAAAAATATAACAGACAACTGCAAACCAAAAGCACTGAATCTAATCGAAGAATACGAAAAAAGTAAGGCTGAATACGAATCAGCGGAACAGGCGCAAAAAGAATTCAAGACAATCCAAGCTCAAAACAAAAACCAAACTCTATTTCAATATATAAGAAATGATATGTTTTCTAATTCAAAACCAAAAACATAACTATTCATTCAAAAACTTTTCGTTCAAAATCGCAAATAAAACTTTATTTTGACTTTTTTCTCTGGTGCTGATGGTCAAAATTCCATCTGCATCAATAGAAAACGTTATCTCAACCTCTAAAAAACCCGCTCTTTCTTCAGGCAAATCATTCAAAATAAACTTTCCTAAAAAAATATTTTCGCTAAATTTTTCACTTTCACCTTGACAAATCGCAATTTTCATAGACTTTTGATTATCAATTTGAGTAGTAAAAGTTTGCTTTTTACTCGTTGGAATCGGACTATTCTTTGAAATCAATTTTTCAACACAATCACTTCCAATCTCAAGCCCTATCGACATAGAAATCGCATCAACTAAAATATGATTTTTATTTTTATTTATCAGTTCAAACCCATGCAACGTCGCACCAAAAGCCACAACCTCATCGGGATTCAGCTCGCACAAAATTCGCCTTTCAAAATCATTTTGCGAAGACGGGCGTTCGCATGACATAGTTCGCTTCAAATCAAATTTTTCCTTCAAAATCCTCGATATCAAAGGCAATCTCGTCGACCCACCAACTAAAATTATTCCATCGATATCATAATGAATTTGCGAATTTGCGATTTTAAAATCATGAATCACTTTATCTACAATATAAATTGTTCGATTGATTGTCGGAAGCAAAATTTTCTCGAACTCTTCGTCGCTCAAATTATAATTTATATTATTATA
>CAIPFW010000144.1 GCA_903864455.1 uncultured Anaplasmataceae bacterium
AGGTTGCTAGGAGCTGTGAACCAAGAAGCCCAACCGAAATCTAAAGATTTTTCCTCTTTAGCCGTTGGGTAACTCACAAATACAATTTGGTATTTTTGCGATTGGTTTGATATTGACTTAATTTTTTTTTAATATAAAATTGTTTAGTCAATATGATAAGGCTATATAGCTCAGTTGGTTGGAGCGCAGGATTCATAACCCTGAGGTCGGGAGTTCGAGCCCCCCTGTAGCCATTTTACAAATCTTAATCAACGAAAAATTTTATATTTTTTTAATTATCAACTTTTTAATAAAAGCTAACTATTTGCTTGTGAATATTAATTTTCTATATTATTATATATTCATATAATTCTCTTACTATCGATTTATGGAAAATAAAAAAAAACTAAATCTAGTTGATATCTTAAAAAAATTTGCTGTTATTTTGATTGCGTTCATTTTTCTTTTGATGTTTATCGATACAATTAAATATTTATTAATTGTAGCTCTTGTTTCGATAGCTATAGTTGTAATTCAAGCTCTTTTCACAAAATATGCAAATGATACTCTTAAAAAGAAAGCCAAAGATATTGTTTCTATTTTTAGCAAAGAAAATATTGTGCAAAGTAAATCCCTATTTGGGAAAGCTATAAAAAAAATACAGGAATCTTGGATTGTTTCCGCATTAAATAAGTTAATCAATTTTATTTCTGAAACAATTTTTGATCTTTTATCTTTGCTATCTTCGAAATTGTTTGATATCACGAAAGACGAGGATAATTTCACGAAAAAAGGATTTCCATCAAAAAAAGACTTGATGAGTAGATGTATTCACTTTACAGTGATTTTTTCGCTTATTATCATTGCGATAAAATTTATTTTTAATATTTTGCATATAACCTCTTTTGCAGTTATCTTTACACTCAAAACTCTTTGCATATTGCTACCAATATTAGCTCTAGTGTTTTTTATGGGAGCTATTTTTTATAGCTTCAATAAAGAAAAGCATGATTTTATAAGCGATGTAAGAAAATATTTAATCGATAGTGATGAGAATACTGTTTCAAAAAAATGTGCAAAAAGTATAGCTGATGACTTTATAAAATTATTCAAAGATTCAGAGATAACAATTAGTGCTCTGAATGACAACATGTTGAGCGCGCAAGAGAAAATAAATAAAATTAATAATCCAGAAACAAACAAAAAGTTAGAAAGTGAAATAATTGCAAAATTAAAAACAAAATTTTCTATTCAAAAAGATGAACAAATCGATGTCAATAAATTTAAAAAATTCAATAATTTTGAATTGCGTGAGATAAAAGCATTTATCGAAAAATGCAATAAGGGAAACAGAGGTGAATTTTTAACTAAAGTTTCAGATCAAATAGATGTCATATTAGCAAGAGAAGCAAATGAAATTTCTGAGAAAATATCTGAAGCATATTATATTGTTTTAGAAAAAACTCATGAAGTGAAGAATTGGGTGAAAGAATTGGGTGAAAGATAAGATTTAGCAAAACATGGAGAGAGAGGGATTCGAACCCTCGATAAGATATAACTCCTATACTCGCTTAGCAGGCGGGCGCCTTAAGCCACTCGGCCATCTCTCCAGACAATAAATAATACTATAAAATTATTCTAATATCAAGAACAAAGTTATAAAAATAATGCAAATATTGTTTCTAATTTGCTTCTAATGCTCGAATAATAAACAAATTCTAAAATTGAATCTAATTTTTACCCATAGAACCAGTCTTCACCCTCTATTAATTCCAATTTATTGATGTTAAAATAGTTGTAATTTTTATTATTGATATATTTAGATGACATATCCATCAAACTTAACAGATAAGCAATGGGAATTAATAGAGGGAATTGTCTATG
>CAIPFW010000145.1 GCA_903864455.1 uncultured Anaplasmataceae bacterium
AAATTTCTGTCTGCCGGACTGCCAATGGAGATTAAAATTGACGATCAATCGAGCGTTTCTTTGGTGATGATGCTGGCAACTATGAACAAACATCGAAAGTCGAAGAAACAGGAAAAGGCAAAATATAAACAAATCATGCGTGAAAAATACATCCACGAGGAGAATACTGAAGATTTTATACAATCGTCCAGCGAAAAATTTTCACAGATTCGGAAAAGGTGAATTCACAATATGATTCGTCAGACGTTGCCATGCAGCCGTCGACGTCCAAACAAAATAAAGCTTCTTCGTCATTTAATGCTGCTGCTCCACGCAAACGAAAATCTACTGATGTATTGATTGATCTCGTGTCAAATAGTGAACGTAATGACATTGCAGTAAACATTAGTGCTACGATCAGTGAGTGTTCGCAAAAGCGACAAAAGTTTGAAATGACAGCTATCGAAGCTGCCCTCAACGAGTCCGAGAGAAATGAAGTCAATGACATCATGAGCCAAGTTGACTGTTTTATGTGCGATGAAGACTTCGATGAGCTGCCTTCAACGCCAATTCCCAGCCAAAATATTGGATTTTCTCCAAGCGATTTAAATAAAACTTCATTCACCTCCACAACACTGGGCTCTAGCGTTGCAAACAATGTCAATCTCTCTCGCAGTGACAAATCGCAAATAGCATTGTCAACCACAGTTGAAAACAGTGACGTTAATGCTGATAGCATTCATGGCGCAGTGTTCAGAAATATTGGAAACATTATCAGATCGAAGGAAGGTATTCAAGTGCAATCTATAAACGATCCAACCACTTCTCTTGCTGTATCATCGAAATCGTTGAATGTTCCGATACGACCGCCTAAACATCAAATCCCAGAATCGCGTTTTCTTCAAATATTTAAAAGGAACGAAAGAGTTCAGAAAGCATTTGGTAAAGTAATTGTTGATGGGTCTGAGTCCGATGAAGAAATGCCGGAATGATTATCGTTGATTATTATTAAGAGATATTTAATAAAGAATATATATTTTTCAAATGAAATGTTAAAAAATTATATTTTATTCATAACCGTCATATTTAATTTGAATCAATTATTTATTTTTCACTCGAGTTTCTTTCATTGTTATTGTTTACGGCAAGATCAATTTTAATTTAAAATGCACCACAACCGTTAATAATAAATATAAAATAATTTTTTTGCCATTTTGCTGGTTTTTTTTGCCCTTTTGGCTAACGTTAGTCGGCAATTTAGGACACATACATGTAAATTTATGTTATTTGCTAGAATCAAAATTCGATTTATTGAAAATCGTTATTTTGTCCCACATCATTTGTTTTGATCAAAAAAATTGTTAAACGCACTCAAAATAAAAAAAAATCGAGCGCAATATTCACTTGTATTTTTTTTGAAAAGAAAAATGCATTTCAGCATATCTGGAAAATTTATCAATACATTTAAGAAGTTACTAAAGTTCATAGCGAGAAATGCGAGTGAACTGTTCATAGAAGCAAAAACGGACGAGCTACAAATCAAAGCGTACAATAATAATGAAACTTGTGTAAGTTAAAATCAAAAATTAATTCTCCAAAATCACAATTTAATTTAAATTATTTAGGTGCTCATAGCTGCATATCAGCGATCGTATTTCACACATTATACAGGAGAATCAGGAAAACAGCATATCAATGTTACCGATTCAGATGACGTTCCTGGTCAACCGCCAACAAACGACTTCTCTTGCAAGCTTCCAACAAAGTACATTCTCAGTTCGTTAAAGTGTAATAAAATCGGCGAATGCAGGTTCACGCTCAACACTGATGTAGATGACCGATTTGCTGTGGAAGTAGTGAAAGACAATGGTGTCAGTATCATTAATCGAATGAAAGTGATCGATGACTTTGAGCCATTTGCTGATTTTGGGGTGCCTGAACAAGAATATAGCATGTAACTTTTTTAAAAAAAATTCAATTTTAAGAACTATAGCTAAATTTAATTTGTTTCCAGAATCTTCTGCCATCCATCAGTTTTTCATCGAGTTCTGCAAAATACTTCCCGTGAAGTTAAGGAATTCCAAATAAAATTTGAGTCGGATATAATTTACATTAGAAATTACACCGACGAACCGGAAGACGAGTTTGACGCTCTTAAATTCTCGTATCACATCGATACTTCGGAATTTAAATTATACGATCTTCAAATGGATGCGACACTTAATGTGCGTGCAGACGAATTGCTTCGAATTCTCAATTTTGCGATGACAATGGAAAAATTTGATTTTACGATAAAATTTCTGTCTGCCGGACTGCCAATGGAGATTAAAATTGACGATCAATCGAGCGTTTCTTTGGTGATGATGCTGGCAACTATGAACAAACATCGAAAGTCGAAGAAACAGGAAAAGGCGAAATATAAACAAATCATGCG
>CAIPFW010000146.1 GCA_903864455.1 uncultured Anaplasmataceae bacterium
GTTAATCGATAAGTTGTAATTTTTATATAAAAAATATAAAATATATAAAAAAATCAAATAAAATGAAAAAATTGCATTTTTTAGAGGTGTGTCCATTTTCTCGGACAATTTTATTGGTGATAAGCGAGTTGAATTTAGAATGCAAGTTTATCGCACAAACGAATTTATACGACTTGAATCAAGGTGAATTATTTTATAAAAATAATAAAAATCATCATATGGATTTCCCATGCCTCACAAACGACGAAAGTGATGAATTTAAAATCAAAGGTCGATATGCAATCACAGAATATTTGATAGAAAATAACTCACATTACGGGAATTATCTACTCGGAAAGTCTTCAGTTGCGAGGGCAAGAATCCGATATCTTACTTCTTGGGTTGAAAATTATTTCTATGAAAGAGTGGTAAGAGTGATTCTCTATGAGAGATTTTTAAAAAATTTCGATAATCTAGAAAACCGTGAACCGAATTCAAATATATTGCGGGAAGCCGAGACTTTATTGCGTGATTATTTGCTTTATATTCAAGATATATTAAGCGAATCAGAGTATTTCGGAGGGGATTTTATAGGGTTGTCCGATTTTGCTTTAGCAGCGAATATCTCAATATTAGATTATTTTGATTTGATAGAATGGGGGTTGAATTTAAAAAGATTGAAGGATTGGTATCTAATAATGAAATCGAGACCAAATTTTAAATTATTAATCAAAATGAAGTTCAGTGGCTTTAAGCAAAGCAAACAATATGCATTAACGGATTTTTAATCAGCGGTCGTTGATTTGTAAAGTTTTCATGATAAGATATCGACATAAAGTTTTGGGTATAAAATGGATAGTGTCGATAAAAATTCAAAAATAATAGGGTTGTTGAATGATGCTTTGAAGGCGGAATTCTCAGCAATTCAACAATACTGGTTGCATGGATTGACTTTGAAGCACTGGGGTTTTCATAAGATTGGTCAATTATTCATTGATGAATCAGTTGAAGAGAGAGCTCACGTAAATAAAATTGCAAAAAGAATCTTACAGCTTGGAGGATATCCAAAATTCGATGCTATTGATAAGGTTTCGATTGGTGAAGATATCGTTGAAATGTTGAATTATAATTTGACCTTCGAGCAAAATACTATCATTCAATATCGAAATTCGATTCATGAGATTTCTTCGCAACATGATTATACAACTGCAGATATGTTAACTGATATTTTAATTGAAGAGGAGGGTCATAAGGAATGGCTTCAATCGCAGCTCAGAATTATTGCGGAAATAGGAGTAGCACAATATTTAGTTGAAAATATGCATAGTGAAGAGTAGGATTGAAAATATATTAAATTTTCTGTAGATTTTTGTAAAAATTTATTTTATAATGTTGCCATAAGTTTAGATAATAAAGATTATATGGCAGCGAAAAAAACAAAAATGCTCATTAGATTGGTGAGCAGTGCAGATACAGGAACTTTTTATGTGAGAAAAAAGAATCCAAAAACTCTAGGAGATAAAAAGTTATCTTTTATGAAATATGACAAAAAAATCAGAAAACATGTTTTATTTGTTGAGAAAAAAATTAAATAATTATATAGAAAAATTTTTTTGGTAAATTATGGTTAAAGAGATTTCAAGTAAGAGCGAATTCGATGAATTTACAAAAACGGGACTGGTTGTAGTAGACTTTTTTGCAGAATGGTGCGGTCCTTGCAA
>CAIPFW010000147.1 GCA_903864455.1 uncultured Anaplasmataceae bacterium
AACCGTTGAACAACGTCAACGGAATCAACGGTCGTCAAATATAAGTATTTTTACTGAATAAACATGACCAAACACATCAAGTTTTCACTATAATCAAAAATCTGCAAAAAAAATTTCCGTTGACGTTGACGTTGATTCAACACTAGTCATCTGTCAACTTCCCTTCCCTGATTCACACATAATATATCTAGTTGCCTAACAATTTCTTGCATTTCAATTTTTCTAATATCCATTTCTAATTTTTTACATATAGATATTCTCAATGATACTTGAGTAAGATTCTCTAAGCTTTATTTTATTCGAAAATTCTTCCTTATGAATATCATATACAATTGCCTTTTTATTCCATTACTCATCACTAGCTTGTAAAAGGTAAGCTTATACCATTCGTATAAATGGTGTACAATGCGATTTCACGTAAATCGCATCGAACAGTGGATTCGTTCACTTATATTTGTTCAAACCAAAAGAATTTTTGATTAGAATCTTTTGACGAATGTTTGAGTAATTTTACTGATGTAATTAGTTTCTAAACCGAAATAGAAATTTGACTGGGAGAATTTTTATAAATATCTGCAGACGTGTAATAATGTATACCATCCAGTCTACATCCCAAATTATTTATATGTGTATTTTTAATAGATAAACAATTTTTAAAAAAAAAGTCGAAAAAAGTGTGCCGGTCCAATTTCGCTCTGCGGGCACCTTATATAAAAACAATAAATTACATAAGCATTTACAAATTGACGATTTATAAATTTAAGCTATTTATATATTGCATAGAACATTTTATGCATAATTTATCAAAAAGGTAAGATAAAACTTTGGAAAAAACTTTGAAATTGAGTTATTAATAAAATATCTTAAAGTTATTCAATTATTTCTTTTTTAACAATTTGTTTAATCAAAATTAAAATAAAAGAGAATATTTGATATTCTCGTTCTTAGTTTCAATAAACTAAGATGAATGAAAGCAAAAAACAAGAAAAAAATTCATCTCAAACAAAAGATGATTTAAGCAATTTGCATAAAATATTAAGGAATAAATTAGACGATGCATATAAAATTGATCCACCGCCACAAGAATTAATAAGTCGACTTAAAAAACTTTTGATATTGAAAAAAGAAGTCGATGAAAGAACAATTAAACAAGAGCTTTTGAATGATTTAAATTCAGAAACAAGAAAGCTGTTGAATGATGTTGATGAATATAAAAAACGAATCGAATCAATTGATTTTTTCAAATTTCTATTGCCAAAAATAAATGTTAACCTAGAAATACCAGAAGTTACAAAAGACCATTTTGAAATGAATCAATATCAAAATCTTCCTCAAAATGCAGATACATATCTGAAGCTTGAAGAAAAACTAAAAGAATTAAAATGCCTGAAGAATGATAAACAAATTGGAGACATGATTAAAAACGATCTAATGCCATATAAAACTCTATTAAGAAGAAACACAAAGTTAATTTTATGGAAAAGTTTATTGAAAAAAATAAAAAGTCAAAATTTTAACGATTTGCCAAAAAACTTGTTGGACGATGTTGATATCCTGTCTCATGAGTTGTATTTTAAGCTAAAATCAATTTTCGTTGCACAATCTGATCAAAATGAAAATTTAATAAGAATCGTAACTTCGAATATTTTTGA
>CAIPFW010000148.1 GCA_903864455.1 uncultured Anaplasmataceae bacterium
TTTCATTAAATTCAATTTCATAGTATGAATATTTCAAATAACAATTTTGATTTCGATATTATAATCATAGGTGGTGGCCCTGGTGGCTATAATTGCGCGATTAGAGCATCGCAACTCGGCTTTAAAGTAGCGTGCATTGAAAAAAATAAACTTGGCGGGACGTGCCTGAATGTCGGATGCATACCTTCAAAAGCATTGCTAGAATCTTCATCAAAATATAAATTAATCAATGATGGTTGGTTGGATAAATTTGGTTTGGTAGCAAGTGAAATAAAAGCTGATATTCCCAAAGTTATAGAAACAAAAAATAAAATTGTTTCGGATTTGTGCGGTGGCATAGGAATGTTGCTTTCATCAAACGGTATCACGTCAATTTCAGGATTCGCATCGTTTGTAGATAAAAATACAATTGAAGTAGTGAGTGAAAAAGAAACTAAAAAATATAAAGCAAAATATTTTGTAATAGCGACGGGTTCAAATGTTTCATCTTTGCCGAACGTCACGATAGATGAGAAAGTTGTGATTTCTTCAGATTCTGGAATCAATCTCACCGAAGTTCCAAAAGACATGATAGTAATAGGTGGGGGAGTGATAGGTTTGGAGCTTGGTTCTGTTTGGTCGAGATTTGGTGCAAAAGTTACGGTTTTGGAATATCTTGATAGAGTAGCTGCGACTATGGATGAGGATATCAGCTCGGAACTTTTAAAGCTTTTGAAAAGAGATGGCCTGGCTTTTAATCTTGGCGTTTCCGTTACGAAAGTTGAAAATAAAGGAACTTATGGAATCGTTTATTATAAAAATAATAGCGATGGAAGTGAGCATTCTATTCAAAGCGAAAAAATTTTAGTTTCTGTGGGTAGGAGGCCAAATACGGATAAATTAAATCTCGATAAAATTGGCGTAACTTTGACAGACAGGGGTTTTATCAAAACTACAAAATTGCAAACATCGATTGATAATATATACGCTATAGGTGACGTGACTGAGGGACCTATGTTGGCGCACAAAGCAGAGGAGGACGGGGCAATTGCAGCTGAAATCATCGCAGGTCAAAAACCTTCATTGCATTATGATATTATTCCGTCTGTGATTTATACTCATCCTGAAGGTGCAGGGATTGGTAAGACTGAGAAGCAGTTGAAAGATTCTGGTGCGAAATATATGGTAGGGAAAGTGAGTTTTGCTGGAAATGGAAGGGCAAAAACTATGCGTGAGACGGATGGTTTTGTGAAAATTCTATGCGACGAGAATAATAATAAAATATTGGGAATGCATATTGTTCACGCTCAGGCTGGCTCGCTCATCAATGAGTGTTCGGTTTATATGGCCTATGGCGCGGCGCCCGATGATATAGCTCTCACAGTTCATAGTCATCCAGATCTCAATGAGACGATAAGAGCTGCTGCTCTTGATGCATTGGGTAGACCAATGGCATCTTTGCCGAAAAAAAAGAAAAATTAGGCGAAAATTTTTTTATCAAAAGATTTCATCTTGTATAATTTTTCAATCAATTTATAATATATATTGATTGAATTTTGAACTATAAATGACCTATTATAAATATTTAAAAATCGGACTTTCAGTTTTGCTTTTATGCGTTTTGCTTGTTGGGTTTTCTGGCGATTTCAGTATATTCTCTATATTTAACAACAAAAATTTAGTTGCGAAAGTCGATGATATAAAAATTACAAAGGATGATTTTCAATCGATTGTTGAATCTGAAATCAATGCAATGCAGATGAATGGCGAAATAAAACCGGAGGAAAAAATTGAATTGCAAAAGGATGTTTTAAAAAATCTCGTGAATGAGAAGTTGTTGATGAAGTTTGCTGAAGATTTGAAGCTTCATATAAGCGATGATGCGATGATTGATGAAATCAAGAAATCGCCAGTTTTTTCAAATCCTGACACTGGGCTTTTTGACAAAAAACGTTTTAGCGATATGCTCATTCAAATGGGCAAAAGTGAAGATGAATATCTCAAAGAAATGAAAAAATCTCTTGCTCTTTATTCTGTGTTTTATGTTTTGAATGCAAGGGAAAATATGCCAATCAAAATGCGTGACGAGATTGTTTTGAATTCTTTGAATAAAGTGAGAATTATTGATGAGATTTCGATAGATTCGAATAAAATAACTTTCGATAAAAATGCGAATGATGGCGAAATTGAGAAATATTACAAAGAGCATGATGATGATTTTAAAACTTCAGAGTATAGAAAATTGAACTATATTATAATTAATGATAAAAATTTCATCGATAAAGTAAAAATCGAGCAAAGTGATTTGAATAAAAAAACCGAAGAAATTTTCAACGCAATGGAAAATAAAGAGATTCGAGATTTTTATAATGTGATTTGCGATGAAGAAAATCATGCTAAAAATTTAAAACAAGAGTTGGTAGAAGCAAAAAATCGCGTTGAATTTTTAAAAAATGAAAATAACCTTAAAAAGGAAGAATCGTGCAGAGTATCCTTTTTAAAGGAGAAAAAAATAACCGATTTGCCTGAAGAGTATCGAGATTTTGTTTTTTCGCTCAAGAAAGATGAAATGAGTCATGTGAAGAAAACCACATTTGGATATAGTTTTGTTTTTATCGAGAATGTAAAAAATATCGATATAAAGAGTTTATTGCCTGAAATTACAGAAAAAATAAAAAATGAAAACGCATATCGCATGATGCAAAAGGAGATTGAAGATATAAAAAGCGATTTAATTAAAAATCAAAATTTAAAAA
>CAIPFW010000149.1 GCA_903864455.1 uncultured Anaplasmataceae bacterium
AATAATTTTTTCACTCTTTATGTCAATTTTTTGCTGTACATCATTATAATATGCATTCAAAATAGATGTTTTCCCTTCGATTAACTGATTTAATATTGTTTTATTTTTCTCTATCATCTTGTCAAGAAAATTTAAAATCACCCTTGAATCATCAGATACAATATTAATCATGCGATCATTTATCGATAAAGTAATTATTAATATGATGTAATATTGAAGATTTGCTTGGTTTGAGTCCACTTTACATTAAATTTTTAATTTGATTAAATGAGTTTATTATAAAATAAAAAAAATGCAACATATTTAACGAATAAAAAATAGAAAAATAACAAATTAAACATTTTTTAATAGAATAAATCATTTATAAATTGTAAAAAAAAGAGTTTAATCGACTAAAAAATGCACGCAAGATATCATTCGAGGTGATAAAATTCATTAAAGATGTTATTATTTTTTATATGTATAAATTTTTATGAGTCATCTATTACTAGAAATACAAATCGCTTTTCGATATCTCTTTAATCGCACTGAAGAAAATTTTATTTCTCTAGTCTCTATTTTTTCTTTTGCGGGGATAATGCTTGGAGTGGCAACATTGATTATTGTAATTTCTGTGATGAATGGATTTCGTGAGAAATTAATTGACAATATAATCGGTGCGGGTGGCCACATATCGATTATTTCTTATAAAAACGATATATCAAATTCTCAGCAAATCATTGAAAATCTAAAAAACCAACATCCAGAAATTCTAAAAATTACCCCAATGATTCAAAGTCAGGGATTGGCTAATATCAATGATAATAATGTTGGTCTGATGGTTTTTGCTATTGAGGATTTGGGGGATAAAGAGATGCTTTTTCATGCACTTCAGGAGCCAGACCAAGATTTTATCAATAATTTCAATCGATTAAAAAAAATTGTCGTTGGGTCTAGATTTGCAGAATCGATGAATTTGAAAGTTGGCGATTATGTGAACTTGATTTCTTCAAAGTATGTTTCCTCAGTTCTTGGTGATATCCCACGTATGAAGGAATATGAAATTGGAGCGATTTTTGAAACAGGGGTTTTTGATTTCGATAAAAATGTCATATTTATGCCGATGAATGAGGGACGGATTTTTTTTCAACTCTACGATTCGATAAACAAAATTGAGATAGATCTAAAATCGCCATATTTATCTGAAAAAGTTTTGATAAAAATAAGGAATGATTTTGAGAATAGCGGAAATGAAGATATCATTGTGAATGATTGGCAATCGTCAAATAGTCATTATCTTTCAGCCTTGAAAACAGAAAAAAATGTAATGTTTTTGATTTTGAGTTTAATTATTTTAGTTGCAATTTTTAATATAATTTCAAGCCTAGTCATGTTAGTAACTGAGAAACAAAAATCAATCGCAATTCTTCGATCTTTTGGCATGACAAAAAGCTCTATTTTAAGAATTTTTCTTTACTGCGGAATGATGATTTCTGTCTCATCAACATTTTTTGGCGTAGCCTTAGGAATCCTTGTAGCTAAAAATATTAATTCAATTAAAGTGTTTATTGAAAAAATATTCGATATTGGATTGTTTGACCAATCAATATATATTTTTAATGAAATGCCATCAATTATCAAATTTGATGATATTTTTTATATTGTCTCATTTTCACTCATCGTATCTTTTTTGGCTGTTTTATGGCCATCAAAAAAAGCTTCGGAAAAAGACCCTGCAACTATTTTGAGGTATTTGTGAGGCTACTACGCTGAGTGGGAATTGATAAAAGATCTTATTCCAGCTGGATATAATATAAAAATATAAAACCCATTGCATTTTCTTAAATTTCTTGATAAATAATTATTTATCAAGAAATTTCTTCTTCTAAATGACTCTCACATTCAATAAACTTTCTAAAACTCCGAAAATCTTCATCAACTTAACAGGACTAAATATCAATCAATTCAATCAACTTCTTGATTCAGCTAAAGATGAGATAGTTTTATACAATCAATCTAAGTTCAAAACTAAAGCAGATTTACTTTTATCCTATCTCATTTACCTCAGAACGAACATCTGCTACATATTCTTAGGATATTTGTTCAATTTAGATGCA